>JANQLQ010000096.1 GCA_028280565.1 Fulvivirga sp. | reverse complement strand
AGAACTTCGCTTTAACTTCATGGCACAAGCCGAGAGCCACAGAGATTACTCCGTGTCCTCTGCGGTTAAAGGCTGGCTTTCAATACTTTGCATTGAAGTGAAGTATTCTAAGTGAGTTGATTAACCCAAATTCACTTTAAAATTATTTCGTCCCTTTGGGATTTACCACTTGGCACGCTTGCCCATCTTCAGCACATTCGGTCGTAAATCGCTTTCCATCCTGCGTATTTGTAATGTGCTTTGAAACATTCATGTTAACCGCCAAGCATACCAGTGAGGGTACTCTTTTGATGTTTACTGCCTGTTTTGGAGACTCGCAGGGAGGGTTAGGCTGGCGTTATTTTGGGCATTGGTCGTAAACGACAACGCCCGGATTACAAATCCTATGGCTACGATAAGTACGCATTACGCTACGCTAAATGCGCACTAGGGGGCTAAGGGGGGATTAGATCAATGATCAACTGTACTACCTGTCCCGGGCCTTCACCCAGGAAACAAGGATAAAACTGGCTGTGCCCACTACTATACCTACGTACACTTCATGCCAGCCGGTCCACCCGATCTTTTTTAGAAAGAACCAGGTAGTGACTGAGATGGCTCCTAGTAGCATGCAAGTTAAAGTTGCTCTTGCTGTGCCGCGCCAGAATAGCCCGCCGATCATGGTGGGCAAAAAACAGGCGGCATATACCGAGCCGGCAAAGGCGGTCACTTCTACGATACCGGCAAACGGGTTTATGGCCAGCAGCATGCTGACCAGCGAAACCCCTATGAGCCAAGGCCGCTGACGACGTACGGCTGGAAGATTGATCATTTCCATAAAGCTAGGGCCGTATCGTTCCCATTCGTTTTTCGTTAAACGCTCTTCTAGTGCTTTTTGAAATTGTTTGAGGGTTTGAAACTTACGTCCGACCAGGTCGTCCACTTTTACCATGACGTTAGGTGGCACAAAATTTAATAAGCGTTCTACTTGCTTATTGTGGGCTGTCTTAGAAAATTTCCCCTTGTTCCATGGACTTAAACGCCAAGATTGGTTGGAAGAATTGCGATCGAGCGTTCCAGGTTCTAGCAATCCAAGCCGCGTATCGAGTTCTTCACGAACTTGCCCCAGGTCCAAGTCTTCCCGGTGAAGGAGGTCTTCTACCTTGTCTTTCATTAACGCGGGGATAGTATACTTCTTTTTCCAGCTCATCAGGGATGCTCTTGTCAATCGTTCTCCCTTGATGAGCAGGTCCTGGTCTGCTACGGATGCCACCACGAGGAGCACTGAGTCCAACGTAGACATGGCAGCAGATATCAAAACCAGTAATAAAACCGAGCCGAAAACCCCAAGGATCTCGGCCTGTCCGAGCAGGTAGGGCATGACCTCGTCAGAATCGGTGATCTCACCTACGGGGATCAAGGCACGGGCAAAGACCCCAACGGGTAAAAGGCAGATGTAGGTGATGATGATCAGTGAGGACGCGATGATCCCGGCCTTCCATATCTCCTGCTGGCTTTTTAAGCCGTAAAAACGAGAGACCTGGCGAGGGTCCACCAGCATTTTAACACCCCCGGCCATTGCCAGCCCCACGATTTCGATAAAAGGCATCTTTCCTTGCCAGGAAACAAGAGCAGGATCCTGTGCTCGCAGGTCCGATAGGAGGGTTGAGATCCCTCCTCCATGTACCAGCACTGCTATGAAAATGGCGATCCCTCCTACGGCTAAAAACATCCCCTGCCAGGCATCGGTCTTTACTACCGCCCCAAATCCTCCTAAGTACGTGTAGGCTGTAACGATGCCAAAAATGATCAGCAAGGAGGTGGTGTAGTCAAAACCAAAAAACTGCTGGAAGCCCAAGGATGCGGCCTTGTAAACTGCCACGAGGTAGAGAATGGACGCTAAAACGATAATGGCAGCGGCCACCCTGCGGACGAGGACAGAATCATAATGATATCCCAAGAAATCCGCTACTGTACGCGATCCGTACTGTTCTTTCTTTTCAAAAAAACGCGGGGCCACCACAAACCATGCGAGGCTAATAAAAAGAACATAGGATAGCAGTTTTAAATACCATACCAAACCGATATCCCAGCTTTTCCCGGCATGGCCAATAAAAGAATTGGTGCTGACAAACGTGGCGAAAAAGGAAATAGCTATCGCCCAATACGGCATTTTTGCCGAATCAAAGCGTGTGCCGCGACTGCTCCAAGCGTGGTGGGCCAATATTCCCAAATAGGCTACCACGAAGATCATCTCGAACCCATGTTGGCTGATCCAGCTCATTGTTTTCCCCTCTTAATCTTCAATGGATCCATAGATGATCGCGGTCATTTTACTGTAAAACTCTTGGTGGTACATGGCGGTGGCTTGCGACATCCCCACGAATATTAATTCTTCCTTGGGATCAACGAAGAACTTGGTACTGAACGTACCGCCCCATTCGAAGGTCCCCGGGCTTTTCGCTTCTATACCAGTGCGTGTAGTCAGCGCAAAACCTAGCGCATATGACAGGCCGATCCTATTGTCCCTGCCTTTACCGGCTGCATTCAGTTTTTCAAATTGATCGGAAGTCATCAATTCCCAGGTCTTGCGGCCGATTAAAGGAGGCGTGCCACGTAAGACCTGGCCAGGAGAGTACGTACCCGGCCCTTGGCTCGCATTAAGTAATGACTGGAGAAAACGGGCATAATCATACGCCGTAGAGGAAAGGCCTCCACCGCCCATGTAAGCTTGGGCATTTTCAAATTTAGGATAGTCAACGGATATGGGCTCTTCCCGTTGGTACATGATGAGTTTTCCTTCCAAGTAATCGTACAACGGCACCAATCGCCCATGTTTTTCTTTTGGCAGGTAAAAGTAGGTATCTTCCATGCCCAATGGCTCGAAGATATTTTGGCGAAAATAGGTGTCCAGGTCTATCCCGGATACTACCTCTACTACGTGTCCTAGCACATCTATGCTGTAACCGTATACGTACTGCTCTCCCGGGTGAAAGGCCAGCGGTAAATCGGCGATCCTATCTACAATTTGGGCTGTGCTCCATGACGGGTGTGACAGGCCAATTCTGCTGTTAAAGCCTAATTTGGAATAGATGGTGAATAGATCCCCGTACCGTGGTTTTGCGTAAGCAAGGCCCGAGGTGTGGGTGAGCAAATGGCGGATGGTGATCTTTCTATTCGACGGGATCGTACGGTACGTTGAATCCACCGGGTGAATGCGATCTATAACACCTACCTCCTCGAAAGCAGGGATATATTTTGTCACCGGGTCGTCCAAACCTAGCTTTCCCTTTTCATACAACTGCATTATGGCCACCGCAGTCACTGCTTTAGTCATAGAGGCTATCCTGAAGATATCATCTTTTCGATAAGGCTCATTCGTTTCCAACGAGCGATGGCCCATACTTTTATAATACACAACCTGCCCCCGGCGGGCCACGAGGAAAACTCCGCCAGGGAATTTATGTTCTTCCCTGTATTGCACCACCAAGGAGTCAATGTAGGATAACTTCAAGGAAGACATTCCCACCTCTTCGGGAGTCGCTGTGACAGAACTGGCCGGTTTGTTTAGTTCCCGGTTACAGCCACCAAAGCATAACACCACAAGCCACAGGGGTGCGAAGTACTTTACCATGCCACCAAGGTTCAATCTTCGCAAAGCTTTAGCATCTCTTTTTCCATCTCCGTGTTTTGCAGGAAAGGGTCCTTTCTTTCGCGGGCATAAGTTTTTAAGCGCTGGGCCAAGTCTTTCACTACTTTTCTTTTCCCGGGTTCTTCGATGTAATTGATCGTTTCCCCTGGGTTTTCTTGCAAATCGAGCAGCCATGAAGGGTCTTGTTCTGACAATACCAATTTATACCGGCTCGTAGCCCCGGCTATCCACAGGTTGTTTTTATTAGAACTTCTTATTACCGTGAAATCTTCCAGGTCGCTTTGCTTACTGGGATCATGAAGGAGTGCAGAAAAGTCAATGCCTTCCATGGATTCCTGTTTTTCAAGGCCCATGTAGCTTAATAGCGTGGGGGCGAAATCTACGGAGTTAAATACGTGGCTTACCTTGGTGCCTTTATGATCCATAGACTTAGCATACACGACAAAAGGAACTTTGGCCGAGGCTTCTAGCGGCACCCCTTTATTGCGCCGGTAATGCTCTCCCCGTAGATCCCCGTGGTCGGAAGTGAAAATGATAATGGTATTTTCCAAGAGATCGTGTTCTTCCAGCGTTTTGACCAGCCTTCCTACGTTATCATCAATGCATTTTACCATGCCGAAATATTGCGATTGATCCACTTCTTCCTCCACCTTGCTGGCCCATGAGGGGACATCGTCATCGGGCTTCTGGCTTGTTGCCGGCGGTTCAAAATTCATATGCGTGTACATCGTATCATAGGGAGGTCTAACCGTGTCTGGGCCGTGCGGATCCGGGTAGCTTACCATGTAGCAAAACGGCGCTTCCTTATTTTTTTCGATGAACTCAATGGTTTTATCCGTCAGGAAATCGGTAGCAAAGGTCTTGTCATCCGCGCCGTCCAGGGCATAGCTATAATTGCCGGTACTATCTTTTGTGGCTACTTCCGGGCCGCCCGGTGTATCTACCATTTTTTTCCAATGACCACGGTTGAACATGTACCGGTTGTCCTCGAACCCAAACTTGCGTTCCGGTCCCCATTGAGGTTTACCTTCCCCATCCAGGTGCCATTTGCCGGCATAACCCGTGGCATACCCGTTTTCTTTTAAGACGCTGGCAAAAGTGGCTACATGATCATACATAGGCAGGTCGTTCTGCTGCACGCCCGTGTGCTGTGGATACAACCCCGATACAAATGAGCCCCTGGCTGGAGAGCAACTGGGAGTAACACAATAAAACTTAGAAAACAGTACCCCTTCTTGCGCCAAAAAGTCGATGTTCGGGGTTTCCACGGCGAGTCCGTCCCCCCAGACGTAGGCCTGTTCTCTTGGTAAAATATCGCGGTAGCAGCCTAGGGTACGGAAATTGTGTTCGTCCGTCATGATAACCAAAAGGTTAGGTTTTTTTGTCGCCTGTTCGTCACCGGTTTTTGATGGGGAACATCCCACGATTAACGTACTGAGCACCAGTAAAAGGCCCCTCAAATGACTTCCAAAGCCTAACCTGTGGTTTGCCTTCGGAAGTATCATTGATCCGAGCCCGGATGCAACCTCCCGGGCTAGCAAGCTACTGCCCTTGGATACTGCTCCCGGGCATAAGAAGAAAATAGCGTGTAAGGAGTTGATTATTTGTTTCATCTATTCAATGTTTCCTTTTATGATCATTTCGTTTTCGCGGGCACCATCGATCGTTTGATACACCCTTTTCACTCCTGTTAAGTCGCAGTTATCGACGATGATCTTTTCGGTTTTCCCGCCTTCAACGGACAAGAGCGTGTTTACTGGGGTGGTGCTGTGATAACCGGAAAAACGGATATTTTTTGACTGGATGATCCTGAAAAGGGGTTGATCGTCCGTAGGAGTATCGGCTTGGATGTTTTTCAAGGAAGAGTTTTCTACGTCGTCAAAAACAATGGCTGCCCGCGCGTCGGGATTTCTCAAAAGCAACCTGAAATTCTCAAATTGTATGCCCTTGGCATGCCTTACGTAAAATCCATGGGCAGGAAGGCTAGCCCCGTACATCCGGTTTTCGGGATAGCCTTTGTTGTTTTCCGGCACATTTTTATCGGTATGTTCCAGGGTACCTGTCCCTTTGCTGTTGAAGATGACATCCCTGATCGTCACGTTTTCCACGTAGCTGCCGGGAATACCTGTGATGGAGCTCGTGATACGGCTTTCGTTAGTGGCTGTAATTTTACTGATGAGCACATTTTTTAAGCTTCCTATCCCGTCACGGTCCCCCAGCCGGATGAAAATCGGGGTTTGAATGCCTTGCATGGATATATTGGATATCGTTACCTGGTCCATAAACCCACCATCTACCACTTCCAGCGCTATGCCGGATATGACGGTGGGCTGTTTTGTGATACCTTCCATTCTTTCGTGCCACGGGGTTCGTACATTATCTTCCGCGGCGTGGGTAATGACACAGTTGGCAATGGAAATATTCCGAAAGCCAATCGCGCTCCACGTACCGAATTTGATGGCATTGCAGTTGGAGGCGATCCGGCAGTTGCTAACGGCCACATTTTCTACTACAAAGCCGGGCGTCCAGCTTTTGAAAACGATGGCATCGTCATCGGTATCAATGATGGAATTGCTGATCACGACATTTTTTGCGTCGATGTCTATCCCGTCGTTATTGGTGTTGGCGTGGGAGTAAATATGGATGTTGTCAATGGTGATCCACTCGGATTTTTTTAACCGCACCACCCACATGGGCGCATTTCGTAGCTTGATGCCTGTTATTTTGATGAATTTTGAGTCTCTTACAAATATTTCGTAAGGGCGACTGACTTTGACTTTTCTTCCCCGGTTGTTAAAGTTTTGGTGCCAGCCCTGTCCGTCAATGATACCGCTCCCGCTGATGGCCACGTTCTGCACCCCTTTAATGAGCACCAGGGCACTGTCCCTGTAATCCGCCGGGTTGTTTGTACTCCCCAGGAGTATCGCATTTTGTGCCAGGTGTAACTCTATGTTATCCCACAGTTGGATAGTCCCGGTCAAGTAGGTACCCACGGGGACAGTCACCCGGCCTCCTCCTGATTGCACACATGCGTCGATGGCTTTTTGAAGTGCCTCGGTATTGAGCGTCTTCCCGTCCGGGATGGCGCCATAGTCAGTCACCACCACATCCTTCCCGGCAACCTGCACACTGTAAAATACCAAGGTGATTAAGAGTGTTCTTTTCATTTGATTCATCATTTGATCTTTAAAGTCCATGGCGTTCTTACCGGGATCTTACTTCATTAAAAAGCCTTGGGAAATGAATTTCAACCCCTTGGCTATCCCCGAACGCCAATATTGCCAATCATGCCCCCCTTGCCGTACCCGGTATTCATGGAGAATGCCCCTTTCCAGCATATGGAGGTGTAAGATCGAATTCCCTTTAGTACGAGGGTCGTCATCGCCACAATCCAAATAAAACCGAACTGTTTTTAACCGCTCTACAGGAACGGACTGGGCCAAGTCAAGGGGGTTATGCGCTTTCCAGTTTTCCGTGATCCGGGCTCGGCCTTCAAGATGCTGGCCGTAGATCGCCCCCCAATACTTGTCATACTTTTCTTTGGGTCTTGCCGCCAGGTCTTCGTCGGCATATAGCGCCGCCCCAAGCGCAACGCACGAGGAGAATACATCGGGATAATTCATGGCCAGCATCAGCGCCCCGTACCCTCCCATGGATTGACCGGCTATAGCACGGGATGCTTTTCCTTGCTGCACGCGGTACCGGTTTTCTATGTAGGGGATGAATTCTTCCAAAAACATATCGCGCCACCGGCGTTTCCCTTGATAGTCGTTACAAAACCTAGTGTCAGACCCATCGGGCATCACTAGGATGAAATCGACGAGGTCGCCCTGCTCTTTCCCCTGCGCCACGATGTTGTGGATGCTGCCTGCCCGTAGCCAGGTGGTCTCGTCATTGGTGTAGCCATGTAGCAGGTATACGATGGGATAGGATCGTCCCGGGGTCTCATAACCGGCCGGCAGTAGGACCGAATACTTCACGGTATCCTTGAGAACAGCGCTTATGAAATGTAAACTTTCTTTTACCTGTGCCTTTTGCGAGAATGCACACGGGTGCGCAAAAACAAAGAACAAAGCCATGATCCATTGTATTGTCCTCCCTTTAAAGCACTGCGCCTGGACAGCTGACTTCCCATGTCCACGATATCTACTCATTCGCTGGAAGTTTCGCATCAAAGATCATTTTTACCAGGCTCCCAAAATCCTCTTTGGATACGGCATTGCCTTCCTTAAAAGTATCTACCCTGTGAACGATGACCAGGTCATAGCTCGGCACTACCAGCATGTGATGCCCCCCACGACCACGGGCGGAGTACGAGCCTAGGGGAACCTCCACATTTGGGTAATGCGGGTATTTGTTATTCTTTTTGGCCACCCACCACATGTATCCATAGCCGTCGTTGAAGGACCGGGTAGCATCGGAATGATACGTGGTACACTCTTCCACCCACTCGGCCGGTACTACTTGTTTGCCGTTCCAATTGCCCTTGTTGAGCATCAGTACGCCAAAGCGGGCAAGGTCTCGCGCGGTGATCTTTAGCGGGTAAGAAGCGTGTATGGAAGCGTCGCCGGTCATTTTCCAGCCATCTGCGGCCGTGAAGCTTTCCATCCGGATGGGTTGAGCGATGTCCTCTTCCAAGACCTGGAAAATGTCTTTTCCAGCGGATTGTTCCAGTATGGTGCCTAACACGTTAAAATCCCAGTTGTTGTAAAGGAAGTGGGTGCCCGGGGGCAGCTTTAAGTCGGGGGGGCCCTTGGCTTTCGACCCCTCTCGTAGGATACAATCATGGTAAACACACGAGCGGGCCTTCAGGCAGTCGCGAATAGTAGCCGTTTTCTCACGTTCCGTTAGCTTCGGCACGTCATCTATGCCGATCTCACCCAAGGTTTTATCAACATCGATGAGCCCTTTTTCTACGTAATTACCGAAAAGTATACTGGCCATGCTCTTACGCACGGAATGGGCGAGGTATTTTGTATTTACTTGCCCCCACTCGTAAATGATCACCCCATCCACCACTACAATAGTGGCGGCTGTATTTAAGCCATTGGCGTATTCTTCTGCTTTTTTTAATCCTGCTAGGGAATAGCCATAATCAGCTGGGTCGTCTGCTACTTGCCATTCCGTCCCGGGGAATACCTGGGCGCACAGCGTGGGTCCTACTAGGGAAATGATAAATACAACTAAGAATGTCTTCATTTTTCTAAAAATTCACTGCTGCTCCTCCGTCCACCGGTAAGATCACCCCCGTGATGTAGCGGGCCGCCTCGGAGCTTAAAAAAACGGCCGCGTTGCCAATGTCAGAAGGCTTGCCAAAGTGATCCATGGCAATCCTGTTTGTGATCTTTTGCTTTCGATCTTCGTCCTGGTCAATCGCATTTAAAAACATTTCGGACTCTATCCACCCGGGGGCTATGGCGTTCACCCTTACATTGCTCTTGGAGTATTCTGTGACCAGTGTATTCACCAAGCCGGTGAGCGCTGTTTTTGACGCGCTGTAGGCGGCTACCCTGTCAATGCCGAACAACCCCGCCATGGAGCTGATCATGAGGATGGAACCGCTTTTGCGTTGGAGCATGTAGTTAGCACATTCCCGGGTAAGACCAAAAACACTCAAAAGGTTGGTTCGTAAGACCCTTTCGAAATCTTCATCGGTGGTATCTTGTGCCCATGCTTTATGATGGATGCCTGCGTTGTTCACTAAAATATCCAGCGGACCGATATGCTCTTCAATTTCCGTCACCAAGGTGGGGAGATTCACCGTTTCGACGATGTCATTTACAATGTAGCGGCTGTTATCGCCTAAAGAAGCTACTGCCTCCTCTAACACGTGTTGCCTCCTACCCGTGATCACCACTCTCGCCCCGGCGTTTACGAACGCCCGGGAAATGCCAAAGCCAATGCCCGTACCCCCGCCAGTGATTAGCGCAAGCTTGTCTTTTAGTGAAAATACTTCGTGTTCCATGATTTAGTGATGTTGATAACAGTTACTCACGTTCCGTCTCAAGTATCCAGTCTTATCTCGGTCAAATGCTCATCCAGGAAATTGAATCCCCAGCCGGGCTGCGCGTGCGGCCGGGCATAACCCTTCTCCACTTTCATCGGGTTATCGATCAGCGGGTCTATCCAGTCGAAAGATTCAGCCCCGATGCCGTTGGAAATGGTACACAGCAATGGCACATCGTAATTTTTATAATAATGAGGCAAAACCGGCAGGTGGAAGCTTTTGGCCAGTGCCGCACTTTCCCGCCACGCTTCTACTCCCCCGATCCTTAAAATATCCGGCTGCCAAATGTCAAGGGCATTACGGGTGGCCAACTCCCTGAGGGGCAAGGTGTCGAATTCTCTTTCGCCCATCGCCAAAGAGATGCCGGTTTGGTTTTTCAGGATCTCATAAGCTTGGAAGTTTTGATGGTGCACGGGCTCCTCGAACCATTGGATGTTAAGGTTGCGGGCTGCTTTGGCTAGTTTTATTGCCATGGGCAGGTCCATGCCTTGGTTAGCATCCATCATAATGTCTATCTCGTCCCCAAGTACCTCCCTTACTTTTTTTAGCCTTTCTAAGTCTGTACTGATTTTGGGAGAGCCTACCTTTATTTTCACGGCTTTAAACCCACTAGCCGCATAACCGGATACTTCATCGATCAGCTCATCTAAGGTGTAGGAGATCCAGCCCCCGCTGCCGTATAAGGATACTTTCTCACGGTGGACCCCTAAGATCTCGTGCACCGGCAATCCTAAGTGCTTCCCCCAGGCGTCCCACATGGCAATATTAACCGCCGCCTGGGCCCATCGTAACAGCCCTGGGTTGCCAAAGTACTCGGCCAAGGACTCGAGCTTAGTATAAACCGTGCCGGTCTCGTTGGTTTTATACCCGTGGATGATCTCCTTTACATCTTTGAATGCGCCTATAATGGCATGAGGGGAGTATTGGAAGGACAGCAAATACGATTCCCCGACTACGCCATTTTCCAGTTGTAGCCGAAGTATGACAAATGATATTTCGGTAAGCTGATGGGTGGCATCGGAGATGGGTTTCTTTAACTCCGTTTGCGCGCGATATAAACGTATGTTCCTTATCCTAAGGTCTTTCAATGTATCTAAACTTATGGGTTTATTTTAAAGGAAGACCGCCAAATGGCATCGGCAATCTTCCTCAACCTAACAACCTATTCTTTAATAATCCGCTTGATCCTGTGTTCGTCCCCTACCGGGATCATGAGGATGTAAACCCCCTGGCCCAAGGTGGAGAGGTCTAATTCACCGGCTTGCAGCGTGGCTTGCATTACTTTTATGCCCAACGTATTGTAAATCATTACCTCTTGATCTTCTACTCCTGCTATCTTAATCATGCCCTTTGTGGGGTTAGGATAAATACCAATATCCTGGTGCAGCCCTTCCTCTTGGTCAATAGCGCTATCGGCCCCTTTACGAGTATTGTATCCTGTGTCGCTGCGGGTAAACGTGAGACTATTGAGATTGAATAGGCCCCGATCCAGGTATAGACGCATGATCTGCTTCCCTACCGGCAGACTCACGGTACCTGCTTCTATGGTCCTCCATCTTTGCCAGCCCCACGTTCTAGGCACTGGAATAGCACCTGTCTTGTCTACACCTTCAAACTCAATGTGGAACCTGCCGCGCCTGGACCAGCTGGCCACTTCCGCCTCGATGTTATATTCTCCTGCGGCTTCGACATACACGGTATATTCTAACCATTCACCAGTCCAATTCCAGCCTACGTAGTGCCCTCCTCCACGCCTGTGCCCGATATCAACTCCTTCAGAGGATCGATACGCCCGGCCGATGTTGTAAGGGTGCTTATCGTAATAGGAAAGCCCTTGCCCGCCTTCATCGAAATCTTCTGCTTCAATGGTGCCGGGTATGTTCCATGGCGAGCCGCCGAAGGAGGCCTGGCCGTTAGGGCATAGTCGTGTAACCCCGGTGCTTTCATTGGAATATCCCGAAGGGCCGCCGGCATTGTTGGCTTTTACACGGTACGTGTAAGTAGTTTCGCAGGCCAGGCCGCTATCATTGTACTGGGTAACCCCCGCGCCCACCGTGGCAATGGGGTTAAACACATTTGTTGTATCGGCTTTTCGCTCTATGATGAACCCCTCTTCGTTCCCGGCATTATCAGCCCATGCTAAGTTCACCTGGGTATCCGACATCACCACCGTACTTAAATTACTCGGCGCGGCCGGAGGCTCCGGTAGCGTAACCACTACAAGCTGGGGCCATATCAAAAATGAACTGCTCTCCCTTGAAGCATAGATAAGAGACGTGTTGTTACTGGAACCCATCATGAAGGTGATCGTACTATCGCTCAAGGCTTGTGCTTTAACTATGGATGTAACATCGTATTCCATCCATTGACCTAGGTTAGGAGCTACTTGGACACTTAGTACGGAATCGGTTGTGGGTTTCGTGTCCCATGTCACCACATTTTCTTCCCAGCTGTCATCACTTACAAAGTATAACGTATGGTCAGGATCGCCGGATTTTTCATCGTCATGGATCACATTGAGCCGTAGCTTGGCATCTACCACCTCTCGCTTGATCCCCGATAGGTCAAATTTTAATAATGTCTCAAATTTGAAATGTATCCCGCCTTTTTTCACTTCCAACTCTTCCGACGTGCCGAAATTGAGGGCGCTCGAATTACCACTCCGTACATAGGTGTCTGCTTCGGGCGTTAAAAAGTTTTGGTCCGGATCCACGATCGAGAGGAAAATTTCTTCCGAAGTTTTTTGATCGCCTTGGGCATTGACCGCTACAGCCGTGATGGAATAATTGCCGGCCGGGGCACCGGTCCAAATAAGAGAATAAGGGGCCGAGGTGCTTTCTCCTAACTTGTTCCCATTCGCGAAGAACTCTACTTTGGTAATGGTGCTCACGCTGTCGGAGGCATCTACGGATATGGTTACAGGAGTCATATAAGGAACCTCCGTGCTATCCAAGGGTGTGGTAATGTCAACATTAATGTATACCTTTTTATAGGAGATGAATGCTGCATTGTAAATACTGCTTTCCTGTGCATAAAACCGCGTATCTTGCCCTAGCCTTTCCGGGACGAGCATCAGGGAAAGCATTTTATCGCCGCCCAGCTCGGTATTGACCAGGGAAGTGATGTCGATCTTCATCCATTCGCCATTGGAAGCCGGCTCAAAAGATAAAATGGGATCGCTTGCCGGGGGCTTATTATTCCATGTCAATGAGGATTGATCCCACGAGTCATCCGCCACATGGTGCATGTTAATGTCCACCGCTCCTTTGCGGTTCACCCTTAACCTTAAATGGGCGGAATCCACGCTTTGCTGGCCTATCCCCGATAGGTCAAACTTAAAATAAGCATCGTAGCGGTCTTTTAAGCGGGTGTGGAATTTAGTGATAACATCGGGATCAACGCCGTAATTAATGCCGGCGTTATTATCACCCCTCACATAGGCGTCATCTGTAGCCCTTACAAATTCACCCTTGGGCTCTACGATGATGTTTACGGTAGATACGTTGAATCCCCCGTGTTCGTCTTTAGCAGTTACAATGAGTTGGGTTCGTCCAATTGGCACATCGCTGAGGGTGATCTCATAGGGAGAAGTTCTTAGCACTCCCGCCATGCTCCTGTCTGTGAAAAAACGTACTTCTTCGATTTGACCATCGGTATCGGATACACTGGCAGCGATGGTTATGCTATCTCCTTCGCTAAACACCTGGTCTTCGGTGATGTTCGTGATCGCAACGCTGGGATGTTGGTTAAGTGTGCCGCCATCATAGAGCATAAACATGTAGCACTCGCCCGGGGGAAGATCATCGACCGTGTAAGAAGTTTGGCCGGATAGTGTTATGGACTGATAGGGGGCGGGATCACCTCCGTGCCCTCCATAAGGTTGGGTCCATGAGTCGTAACGGTATACTTCCAGGTGGCTAGCTGTAGCCGGTATGTTTTGTACGGTAAAGCTCGAGTCTAAATGGTTGGTCCACCCTTCTGCATTTTGCCAAACGATGAGACGTTTACCATTACCTTCCAGCACGAATTCCCCGCTGCCCCGGGGATCAAGCGAAACGAACTGCATTCCCGAGGTTAAGCGGGACACCATTTGGTACACCCGGCCTTTTAGGTTGCCGTGCCAGAGCCAGTCTACGTCCGCCATACCAAACTGATCATGCGCAGAGGTGGTGATGGTGTAAAGATAGGGCGCAATGTGCCTAGTAACGGGCTGGCCTTGGTTGCCTACCACACCTAGGTTAGACCAGGTATGCATCAAGAAGTATTTGGCTTTCCAAATATCATCATCGGCTTTGGGCATGTATTCTGTGACATGGTAGTAGATATCCGCGGTGATGCCCCAGTGGCTTTTCACAGTATCGAAAACGGCTTGTGAGTTAAATTCATAATCCATGCGCCAAGGCCTTTCACGTCGTGTGTCATTATAGAGATGAAAAGTCAGCCCGTCCAAGGTCCCGTCATTGAGCAAGGGCGTTATGGCCCCGATCAGCGGGTTCCTATCCGGGAGCAGATAGGTGGGCATACCCCCGGGAGTGACTATAAAATCGGGGTTTACGGAGTGCACACCATCTCCCAGCCCGTCCATACAGTCTTTAAAGACCTGCGGGTCCCAGCTTTGGGTATTATGCCAAGGCTCATTAAAGGCCATAAAGGTAGTAGAGCCCCAATCGGTGATCCCTTTTGACGCGAGCCAAGCACTGTTTTTTCCAAAGCGTGTAGCAAAGGCTTGGCCGATGGCGTACCATTTATTGTAGTCCCCAGGGTCGCCGCTTTCTTCCAGGTAGTGAATAAAGTAGAGGACCAGGTCTTGCCCATGATCATGGGCCATAAGTATTAATTCGTCCACTTCTTCCGGGGTGGGTTGATTCGTCGATGTATCCCAATACCGGTTTGGGTAGATGCTCAGCCTAGGGTTATGCACACCGCTCACATTTGAGCTGCTAAAACTATTAACGAAGCTTTCGTTGCTCCTGTTGGTGGATCCGGCTACACCCCCCATCATAGAGGGGATGTCCTGTGCTAATGAGGATAAGCAACTACCCAGGGTAATTGCCAGCAAGGTGAAGGTGAGTTTTACATTTTTCATGGTAGATGTTTTTTTTCATTGGGTTGTTATATTCGGTTTGTTCGTTTCACTTTTTTATTCTGGCGGTGTCAATGATCCGTTACTGAAGGTGGGAATGAAGCGGGATCCGAGCCCCAGCTTGACGGGGAAGAGCCCATGATCAATTCCAATGTCGCGCCTTCTTGTATTTCATTATGCCGGAACCACGCCCGTTGCAAGGGTTTGCCATCCAGCTTGGCTTCTTGCACGTAAATGTTTTTCTCGCTTAGCTTTTTGCATTCTATGGTGAAGATCTTCCCGTCACCCATGTCCAGTGAACTTTTCTCGAAGACCGGGGTGGTGATCAAATAAACATCTTGGCCGGCTAGGGGAAAGAAGCCCATGGCATGGAAAACCCACCAGGCAGACATAGCACCGGAATCATCATTGCCGGGTATCCCGCCCGGTTTATCGGACCAGGCGGTGTTGCTGATCTTCTTGATCCTTTCCGCGGTCTTGTCGTACCTGCCGGCCCATAGGTAGAGGCAGGGAGTCAGAAAATCCGGTTCGTTGGTGACATTGAAATACTCTTTATCAAAGAAATGATCGAGCCGCCGTACGAACACTTCTTCCCCTCCACACTGCCGGATGAGGCCGCGAATATCGTGGGGTACGTAAAATGAATAATCCCAGGCTGTACCTTCGTACATTTGCACATCCCAATAGCCCCATTCCATGGGATCATGGTCTTTTTTCCACTCCCCGTTACGCAAGCGAGGCCAAATAAATCCTGTGAATCCGTCCAGCGTATGGGGCCGCCACAGGTTTTTCCAGTTCGCCGACCTTTGAAGGTATTTCCGGTGATCGTCCTTTTTGCCCAGCGCCTGGGCGAGGGTGGCTATGGCGTGATCATTGGCACAATACTCCACGGTGCGCGATGCAGAACGATAGTGTTCGCTAGGGACATAGCCGATGCTGTTGTAATCGTCAATGCCTCCTCGTCCTTTTTGCTCATGATCGTCACCCGGATCTACTTCCGCATTTTTGATCATGGCTTCATAAGCCAGGTCATAGTCGATCCCCTCTATCCCTTTCAGGTAGGCTTCGGTGATGAGCATATCACAGTTGCTCCCCCCTTGGGTGCGTCCTGTAAAGTTGCCGGAGCGGGCGTCGGGCATGTATCCTTCGTGTTTATAGGTATCCACAAGCGAGCGGATCATATCTCTTTGACGGTCCCTGAGAATTATGGTAAAAAGGGGATTAGTAGTACGATAGGTATCCCAAATGGCATAAAAATCATCGTAATAGGGTTCTTTTGAGTCCCACAAGGGGTTCTCGCCGCTGCGGTCCGTAGGCATGAGCATGGTGTGGTACAGGCCCGTGTACAAGATCTTTTGCTGGGCCCGGGTACCCCCTTTGACGTTGATCTTACCGAGCAGTTGGTTCCATACTGCCTGGCTATCGGATACGGTTTTTTCAAAATCCCAGCTGGGTATTTCCCTTGCGGCGTTCAGCTTGGCCTTTTCTATGCTGATAAATGAAATACCGACTTTTACTTGGATGGCCTGATCGGCCGTAGTATTAAAAGAGAAGTATGCGCCAGCGCCCTTTCCACCAGCCATTGCCAGCGTAGTATTGGCGTTTGCATTTCGGCTGGCGTCCCATGTTCCGGATTGCTGCGCCGGTGTGTCAAAAACGGCGTGAAAGTAGACCGTATATGCCGGCCCGAGGTTCCACCCTCCTTTAACACGGGTGTAGCCCGCTATTTCAGTAGGAGATAAGATCTTGACCTCGCTTCCCACCAGGTATTGGGCTTCCCCGAACCGGTACCGGTCGCCGCCATTTTCTCTTCCCGTATAAAGTAAGTGGCCAGCATCCAAGAGGATATGTGCTTCTCCTGCCGGGAAGGTGTACTTATGGAAACCGGTGCGGTCACTCGAGGTAAGGTCTACTTGGACCTGCGCATCTTTAAGGTAAACACTGTAATGCCCTGCAACACAGGCTTCCTTTTCCCGCGATGAAGCGTAGTCTTTTACGTTTAGCGTCCCGGACTGCGCTGTAAGTAATACATTGCCATACTTGGCACCGCCCCCGGTACCGCTGGTGTGGGTATGACTGAATCCTTCTATGCGCCCTTCTTCCCTAAAGCCGGAATTTGAGTGACCTTCGTAGTCCGGGCCCAGTTTTACCATGCCGAAAGGCTTGCACGCCCCTACGAAAACATTGCCACCTCCTTGAGAGCCTATGAAGGGGTCTACCATGGAAACATGATCGAGCGTCTTTTGTGCGAAACCCAAGGTAGAAATGAGTAAGAGAACCAGGCCCAGTGATGATATCTTTAATTTCATATTTGTATTTGTTTTTATCAATAAGTCGGTAGTTTCTCCTTAGCCATCACTTCGGGCCTGCCGGGCTCATTGTAATAAGGCCGGATGGAAAACTTCAGTGAATACGACTTACTGTTCAGGCAATACTTTGGAAGCGTGACAGGGCCACAACTGCTATTGCCCAAGCCGCGCTGTTGTGCATCAATGCTCAAAATGATCTCTTTCCTGGGTTCTAGCTTGTAGGTGTGGCTCGCATTTGCCAAATCCGAGGCGGAAAAGTGCAGCGCGGAAAAAGAGAAAAGGCTATCTGCGACTACCATAATTCCATTGTCTTTATTATCCGTAAGCAGTAGCCAGCGACAGTCTTCACGGTTTCCCGTCTCCTGCGGTTTAGGGTAGGGTACATACATATCCGAAACCGTGGTGGAGTATACTCCTACCATGGCGCTTTCTTTTCGATCCGCATAGTTTTCATGCGGCCCCCGGCCGTACCATTTTACATGCTCGAAGTTTTCTTGCAAGGCCATAACAAGACCGACCTTGGGCAACGGCGGCAGGTCTCCAAACGGCGTGATGTTATGATCAAAGGCCACGGTGCCATTGGGAAAGAGGGTGTAGACACTTTCATTTTTGAAACCGCTATCCTCTTTTGCTTGGTACTCTACGGTACATTTGATCTTGACAACATCCCCTGTTTTCTCGACCGAGAATTCTTTCACTTCCGGCTTCAACTGGTCTAGCCCTGCTTTTTTCCAGCGATCAAACCGGTCCCAGTCAGCAATAAGGTTAATATCATTATCCGTAGGCGCCCGGTAGGCGTTCAGTGAAGGGCCTTGTCCATTATGGATCACGGGATTGCCCTGGTAGCTTAATTTTCGAATGATACCCTGTGATCTGTCAAATTCCAGCGTTAGGTTCTTGTTTTTTACAATTACCCGTGTTCCAACCTCCTCTACATCGAGGGAAGACTTGGCTGGAGAGGTCTTTTTTGTTTTTACCGTTTTAAAAAATGGAAGCTTAAACTGTTGTTGTGCCACCGTGTGTCCTTTTTTGGCCCAAGGGCAGTCCTCCCCAAGGTTTATGTTTACCTTCAACCAATATTCAGCCCCGGGCAAGAGCTTCGGTTTTTTAAGTGGCACCGTAATCGTCTTAGACGAAGCCGGGGAGAGATCTACGGAGAAGTCTCCTTTTTGTACCACTGATCCATCCGCCGACAACGTCCAAGAAAAAGCAAATTCATCTAAATCGGTAAAAGCATAATTGTTCGTGATCTTGATCTTACCGGCCGCCAGGTCGGCTGCCTCAAAATCTACCATTTGGAATACTTTTTTGACCTCGTGGAGCTCGGGCTGGATCTTACGGTCTGCGAATACCAATCCATTCATACAGAAGTTAGTGTCATTAGGTTGGTCCCCAAAGTCTCCGCCGTAGGCAAAAAACTCTCGCCCATTGCCTGCTTTTTTTCGTACGCCTTGGTCCACAAAATCCCAGATGAACCCGCCTTGCAGCAGGTCATGACTTTTTACAGCTTCCCAATACTCTTTTAGGTTGCCCGTGCTATTGCCCATCGAATGGGCAAATTCACACATGATCAAAGGCCGGTCATGATCCCCTTTGGCATAGTTTACAATGTCATCAACAGAGGGGTACATGGGGGAAATGATATCACTTACGGGGTGAAGTTCATCACGTTTCACCAGGTATTGCACTGGGCGGGTAGGATCGGTCACCCGGGTGTAGGCAGCCATGTGTTCATAATTTGGCCCGAAGCCGGCTTCATTGCCTAGCGACCAGCTTATGATGGAGGTATAGTTTTTATCCCGCTCCACCATGCTCTCCATCCTGTCCATGGTGGCCGGACGCCACTCCGGCAATACGCTCGCAAAGCTGAAATTATGACCGCAAGATTCCAGGTTGGCTTCATCCACCACGTAGAGGCCATATTCATCGCACAGCGAATACCAGTCCGGGTCCGTGGGATAATGGCTATTGCGAACGGCGTTGATGTTGAATCGCTTCATGATCAATATATCTTCCACCATGCGCTCCCGGGAAACGTTCCTGCCAAAATCCGGGTCAAACTCGTGGCGGTTTACCCCGTTGATAAGAAGGGGCTGGCCATTGAGGCAGAGTTGGCCTTTGATGATCTCGATCTCACGGAACCCGAACCGCGTTTTTTCTACTTCCACTACCTGGCCCAAGCTGTCTTTTAAAACCAAGAGCACAGTGTATAAATAGGGATCTTCTGCTGACCAAGTGCGTACGCTTGGTATATTGGCCCGGAGCTCGAATATATTTTCCGAAGCTTCTGCCAGTTCTTTTAAATGCCCCATGTTCGCGAGCCCGGCGGATGCCACGGGTTGCTGGCCGGCGGGTTGGAGTTTTTGATCATACAGGTGAGCTTCTAGGCGATATCCCAGGGCAGTCTTTTGGCCGGTATAGTTCCTCAGCCTTGCCGTGACTTTAAGCGTGGCGTTTTTATAGGTATCATCGAGATCGGGGCGCACAAAAAAATCACGGAGGTGTACCCCGGGTGTGGAAAAAAGAAAGACGTCGCGGTAGATGCCGCTCAGCCTCCAGAAATCCTGGTCCTCCAGGTAGCTGCCGTCGGACCAGCGGTATACTTCAGCGGCTAATGTATTTTCCCCCTCCTGCAAAAAGCGGGTTATGTTGAATTCTGCCGGGGTCATGCTGCCTTCACTATACCCGACCTTTTTCCCATTGATCCACAGGTAAAAGGCGGACTGTACTCCTTCAAAATGGAGAAATACTTGCCTTCCTTCCCAATCCGCCGGTACTTGAAAGGAGGTGCGATAGGAGCCCACAGGATTGTAGGTCACCGGTACTTCGGTAGGTTCCAGCACGGGGTCGAAAAGATGGCGGAAAGGGAAGCCGTTATTATAGTAAATCGGCTGGCCAAATCCATGCATCTGCCAGTTTGAGGGCACAGGAAGGTCTGCCCATTGGCGTACATCATAGCTTGTTTGATAAAACTCTTTAGGCCGTTGGGCTGGGTTTTCTGACCAGCGGAACTTCCAGTTCCCGTTGAGCGATTGGTAAAAGGGAGATTCTTTGTCTTCAAGCTGTAAGGCCTGGTCCACGGTAGCGAAGGGCATTAAGGTGGCGTGTGCCGGCTCGGTATTGACATTGACGACCTGGGGATCCTGCCATGCCGGTTTTTGTGAGAAAGAAGGGTGGCTTGTTAAGAATATCAAGGCCAGCAAGAGCTGCTTACCATAAAGCCTAGGTGATCTTGATGTTTTTGATACATGACAATATGTTTTAATAGGGATCTGCATTTAGTTAAAGCTTAAAATTGGGGCGTTCATGGGGTGCGATTCTTTGCTGAAAAAGCTCACATGAGTGCGGTTAGGTTTTTCCAGCCGGAATGAGACCTGCTTAGTATTTTGCTTTTTTTCTTTGATGTAAGCTGAAATATCAAAGGCGATCCACTCACCGGGAAGAGGCACTTTTGCCGTAGAAAGGCTATCTCCTTTTGGCGGAGCCGTATCCCAAGCCATCTCGTTTTCCGCCCAAGTGTTATCCTGTACTGTGTATAAGATGCATTGGTTGCCCGGGTAATCACTGTTTCGATCCACTTTCAATCTCAATTCACACCTTTCAAAAGTTTTTGGAATGGCAGCCAAATCAAACTTGAGATAGCTGTACCGTATGGCCTTGTTTCCCCCGACTTTGGTTTCCAGTACCGTTAAGGCTCCAAAGTTTTTACTGCTGTAGCGTTTATGAAAGCCACGGATGTAGGTATCCTCCTGCACTTTTACATGTGGTTCGTCGTGCGGTATGGTAATCTCTTGTTGAGCGGTATTGAGCAGCCCCGAATCGTCCATGGCCGTAACCCGGATTTTATTTAAGCCGGGTGGTGGATTTTTCCAAGTGTAATGGATAGGGCCTCCGCCAGGTAGTTCAGCCAGTAGGTGGGCACCGTTGTACACCCGGCTTACAAGGACCTTCCCATTGGCGGCATTTACTTCCGCCGGGATGATCATGCTTCCATGCTCATAAGCGGCCAATGGTTCCAGGCTAACGCTTGGGGGCGTTCGCTCCTGCTTGTTGTTCCATAGCATAAAAAGATAGGTCCGATCCGTTTTTAGACCTTTCACAGTAAAGGAATTTTCTCCTTGGAGGGAATGGGCCTGCACCGGCTTTGGCACACCACTAAAACCCGGGCCACTCTCCCAGGAAAGGGCATCAAACACTTCCAGTTGCTTCGCTTCTTTTGGAATGCCTGCTACGGTGAAGGTATCCGCGGCAATGGAGGACCAGCCTTTCCAGTTTTGCCAGGCTATCAGCCGGTTACCATTGCCTTCTAATTCAAAGACCTCGCGGTCATGGTCTATACGGGTGAAGGACATGCCCGTGGTTAAATAGCTATTCAGTTGGAGCATGTTAGCCGCTAAGCGACCTTCATAAGGCGCTTTACTTTTGGCCAGGCCCCAGTTGCGGTTCCCCAAATAAGTGGTGAGGGGTTCCCAGGCCAGTACATAGTCGGTAATGGGCTGTCCCTTATTGCCGGTCACGGTGAGGTTGTCCCAGAGCGCTGCCATCATCCCGTAGGCTTTGCCCTCCTCGGATTCTTTTCCAAAGTGTTCTGCCACGTTAGCACCTTGATCTAATCCCTTGGCATCATCTTTTTGATCGTCCAACGTGAAAGACCCTGCGAAACAAAACTCCAGCACGGCAAAATGAATGTCCCTTTTAATTCCCAAGGTCTCTTTTACGCGATCGAATATCCGCTGGGCTGACCTGCCTTTTTTAAAATCCCGGCGGTTTACATAGGGATGTAAGTATAATGCGTGCAGGGTGCCGTCATTGTATAACGGGACAATTTCGCGGATCAAGTTGATAGCCTCCAGGTCCGGTGGGTCGGCCAGTACACTCTGCCAAAGGGGGAAGGTAAAGCCCCCGGGGCTCACTTTCAGTTTAGGATCGACGGAGTGAACACCATCGGCCAATCCCCGGAGCGCTTCCTTGTAAGCAGCGGCTGGCATAGTGCCGGGGTGCCGTATTTCATGCCACTGGGGCTCGTTAAAAGCCATATATTCTGTAATGCCCCAGTCTTTTATGCCTTTGGAGAGCAGGAAATCGCTGTTGGGACGGAAACGCCCGGCAAAGGCAGCCCCTATGGCGAACCATTTTTCATAACTTCCTATGGGATTCGCTGAGTCGGGGTAATGGTTCAGTAGAAATAAGGGTTTAATCCCATACTTATACCAGCCGATGATCCTGTCCAGTTTGCCCGTAACAGGGGCCCCGTTCTGCCAATATTCATGGTGATTTAAATTCCCCCGCGCTGCGCCGTAGCCTAGGATATTGGCAGCTTCGTAAATATTGATGCTGGTCGGGTTGCCAAAAACGGCATTGTTGGTAGAGCCTCCCCCCAGCTTTTGGGCTAAGCCGTGTTTGAAGGGTACAGTATTCACTAGCTTTTCCTCTTTAGGACCTGTATTACAACCAAAAACCAATAGAATACAGGGAATAATACTGTTAAAGAAGCAGTACTGCCGTAGGTTCGTAGTTTTTAAAGTACTTGCTATCTTGCTCATCATGGATCGTTTGCCGTTTTATAGGTGAATCCTTTGTTGTTTTTGACCCGGCTGTATGGCTGGCTAATGCTATCAATTACAATGTCGGCCGTGGGTTTTCCTTCGTAACGGTTCTGGTGGATCGTTACCGCTTTACAGTTTTCAATTTCAATGACCGGTAAGGAGGGAAATAATGGTTCAAAAGTTTCGGTCCGGATAATGGTATTGTTCTCAAAGGTTAAGCCGTCTACTGAAAAGGCATAAAGGATGCCTCTATCAAACGCCCGGATCACGTTGTCCGTGATCCTGATGTTATGATTATAGTAATGCCCGGCGTTGGCCTGTCGTTCTTTTATTTGGGGATAAATGACAATCACGGGAAAGCCTGCACCCACGCGGCAGAGATCTATAAACTCATTGTTACTGACCAGGACGTCGGTGACATTTCCGGATTCGTAGAACCAGGTCATGTCTCCCCAATTCCTTATCCCTTGCATAGCTGAATAGAACCGGTTATGGGTCACGACGGACCTTCCGGGTGTTTTTACCAGCACGCTCCTCGCCCAGTTTTTGCCGATAGAGCAGCCGGTCATTTCCAGCTCTGCTGTCCATGAGATATTGTCTAGCCCCATCCCCGTAGAGATCCCTTCCGTAGGGTCTTGAACTAAGATCTCAAAATATTCATCGTTTATGTATTCTACATCTTCTACTACCAGGTATTGGCCGGTGGACAGCAACGTTTTTTTATCGATCACGCGAAGTGTATCCCCTGCTGCGGCAAATTCGTAGCCCGCCTGCTGCCGGTGCATGAGTTTAACCCCCAGGGTATGGGAGTCCAATACTTCGTATACCTCTGCATAATTACCATGGATGTTCAGCCCATCATCGAGGTTATTTTCAAAAACGCAATCCTTTAAAATCACTTTACCTTTGCAGTTTACAAAGTGGGTGGCATCCGCGGTAGCTGAAACGACACGATCCGTGCCGGGTGTAGGTACGACTTGAACCCTCTCAAGGGTAATGTCCCCGCTCCGCTCGCCCACGATGCCCATACCGGCAGCAGAAAATACTTTTACATCATACAAAGTGACCCGGAATGCATTGCGCATGTGGATACCAGGCGCGGACCGGTTGACACGATATTGTAAGTTCTTCCACTTCGCTATGAAGTGCCACCCTACCTTAGGGAGAGGCTCAAGCTCGTTTCTTATTCTTATGTTTTGATCCCCTAAATCTTCTACTTGGTAGTGACTTTCCTTACGGGTATCCCAATGTTTCGGCGCAATCTTGGTTAAGTTATACACGGGATAGCCGTTTGCAGGGTCAAACCAAAAATTCTTCGAGATACCGTATTCTCTGCCGTGACTTGTAAAAAGGACCTCGTCTTTCACCACTCGATACACTACATCGCTGGCAAATTCCAAGTCAAATGTTTTTTGGGTAGTATCGACCGCAGTTACTTTTCCCTGGGCATAAAAGGGCTTAGCCCAGTCGAATTCAAGACCTGTTACTTTGACATTCTTGGAGCTCTCAATAACAGCCCCCATCATCACCCCATGCAGAATTATCCTGGACCCTTGACCATCGATCTCAAGGTTTTCCTGGTCAATAATGGGTAATGCTATTCGTTTTATCCCATTCTCGTTGTTGCTGATCTCCCGGTATTGCTGGTAAGCCCTTTCGGGATGGCAGTGGTAGGTGGACCTGGGTATGACCAGCTTATGGGCTTTCTCTGCTTTGCAAGCTTCTAAGGCCTTATAGAATGCAAGGCTTGTGTCTTTGTAGCGAGACAAATATTCCGAAAAATAGATCGTTTTTTGTCCCCAAGCATTGTGAAGGAAAAACAGCAGTAGGAATACAAGTGATTTGCGAGGTATGCCGGTATCCATGAGTGTTTTATTCGCTACATAATTGGGAGTACAATCCCATGACACGTATGCCTATTTTCGAAATCGTAGTGATTATTACCTGGAAAGTAGGCTGCGCCCGGTTAAAAGCACAGCCTACAACTATCTAGAAACAGTATTACCAGTTTGGATTCTGACGTAAGCCTGTCAGATCAATTTCGGATTGTGGAATGGGGAATAGCTCATCTTTTCCCGGGTTCCAGGCCATGACGACTTTGGGATTAGGGTCGAAGATCACCTCGTCATTAGACAAGGCCATTCCCATAATAGCGAACCCGTCTCTTTGCTCTATCCAGCCCCACCGTTTAAAATCCCAATAAAGCCACCCCTCCAGTGCCATTTCCCTTACACGCTCGTCGTAAATTGCTGTCAACATGTCATCTACACTTGCAAAGGATGTAGCATTATAGAGGGGTAGCTGGTCCGACGCACGAGACCGAATGCTATTGATCGCGTCAATGACGCTTTGATCACCCAGGGCGGCACCGCCGTTTTGCTGTACCATGGCTTCTGCCCAATGTAAAATGGCATCTGCATACCTGAAAAGGATGAAGTTCATCGGTGATGCATTACTACCGTTCCGGCTGGCATCTCCCGGGATCACATATTTACGGGCATGCAGCCCGCTCCTGGAATGCGTATAGTTGTTCACAAAAGGATAAAGAAAATCTGTGCCCCCTACGCCGATGAATCGAGCGCCAGGCCTAATAATGTTGGCATCCATCCTCGGGTCGCGACCTTCAAAGTAATCATACACTTCCGTAGGGATACGGGGATCTTCCTGGACATAATCCGGGTCTGGGTCTATGACTTCGTATTTCTCTACCAACCATAGCCCGGGACCGATCCATGACAGGCCGCTATTAGAGGAAAACCTGCCTGAAAACATATCTTCAAAGGTATTGCCGGGTTCTATGTCGCTATCGGCTATGGCCTGCACATCAAAGATCACCTCGGGATTATTTTCATTTTCAAGGGTAAAAACATCAGCATAGTTCGGCTCCAAGGCATAAATGCCGAGGTTCATCACGGCTTCTGCCTGGTCTATGGCCGTGGGCCAATCTTCTTCAAAAAGCGCAAGTTTCAATCTAAGCATATGAGCCGCTCCTTTGCCGGCACGGCCTATATCATCCGGGGTAGCCGGCAGCTTTTCTATCGCTTCATCCAAATCTGCCTTTATGATGGCGATGATCTCTTCGCGGCTGGTTTTTTCCGTGCCGATGTCTTCGATGCTTGGCACATCATCGAAATAGGGTACATCTCCCCATATCATTGTAAGTGCAAAGGAATACATAGCCCGCAGGAACCGAGCCTCTCCTATGGCGTGTTCTTTTCGTTCCTCATCGGCAAAAACAATAGGGTCAATGTTGACCAAGAAGTCATTGGTCCGGATCAAGCCGCGGTAATGTCCCCTCCAGGCACGTTCAAAATCTCTCCAAACCGGGCTTGCCGTACTGGTAGAAATGCCCCTAAGGCCTGAATTTCTAATTACCCCGACCTGTGTTAGCATATCGAAGGCCGACCAGCGTTCCCATGAAAATGCAGAACGGTCTTCCGTGATTTGCAAGGCATCATAGCAGGCCACAAGACCGGCCTCTGCATCGGCAGAATTCTGCCAGAACGTAGTTTCAGCGATTTGATCAAAAGGCTGCTTGTCAAGTATATCCTCACAAGAGATGGCTGAAACTAAGATGCTTACCGTTAGTATGTATTTCAATCTTTTCATTTTCCTACGATTTAATAGTTAAACCTCGTGATCAAAAGGTGATGTTTGCGCCAAACACCACGGTCCTTACGTTCGGTATCCTTACATCGAATTGCCTGGGTTCACGCTCAGGGTCCCAGCCCCACTTATCTTGGAATTCAGAGAAAGTAAGCAGGTTGTCCGCACTGATGTACACCCTCATTTTGTCGACTTTGATGTTTTCTAAAAGGGCGCCTGAGAAGTTATACCCCAACGTGATGTTTCTTACCCTTAGGAAAGAATTGTCTTCTACGAAAAAGGAAGAGGGCAGCACATTTTGCCCGTAGGCGCCGGCGGAAACGATCCTCGGCAGCTCGGTGCTTGGGTTATCCGGTGTCCACCGGTCTGTCCATAGGGAATGGATCTGCCCGCGATCATCCTTATCATTTGGCCAAAAAGCCGAGGATACCCCTGTCCAAGTATCCACATCAAAAACCCCTTGCAGGATCACGGAAAGGTCAAAGCCTTTGTATCCAAAGCTCATGTTTGCGCCAAAGAGATGTCTTGGGACCTGGTTTCCTATGATGGTCCTGTCATCGTCATTGATCTGCCCGTCGGGTTCTCCCGTCAGGTTACCGTCTTCATCCCTGCCATTGATATCGGCAAACATCAAATCCCCGGGCGATGGAGTAACCGGGTAGGTGGGCGCATTGGCGATCTCATCCTCTGTTTGGAAAATACCAATGTTTTGGTACCCGTAAATGGCCCATATCGGTTGTCCTGCCTGTAGTACGTACGAGCCTGTAGCGTCAGCTTCGATAAACGGTACATCACTTAGGTACTGGGTAAGCTCATTGTCCTGCACCGTAAAATTTAACCCTGCGGAATACCTAAAATCCCCGATCTCGTTGCGATGGAATATGTCAAATTCAAATCCATCATTGACTACTACTGCCAAATTCTCGAAGGGTGCATCCTTACCTCCTAAATATTGGGGTATTATCGGGCGGACCAGGATGCCATCTGTTTCGCGATTAAAATAATCCGCGGAAAAATTGATCTTCCCTTGGAGCAGTGTGAGGTCAAGGCCAAGGTTCCATGTCGTGGTAGTTTCCCATTGGATGTCGTTGTTAGCAAGGTCGTTTTGTGCTATACCCGTAACTACATTGCCTCCAAAACTGTAGCTCTCATTTACGGAATACGTAGCCTGGTAAGGATAAGCGTTGATCTGCTGATTCCCTAGCTCTCCCCAAGAACCTCTAAATTTCAGCTCATCGATAATCGTAAGGTCTTCCATAAATGCTTCTTCCGAAACACGCCACCCGGCGGAGAAGGAAGGGAATGTCCCCCACTTATTACCATCGCTGAACCTGGAAGATCCGTCTACCCGGACGTTGGCTTCCAGCAGATAACGCTCCCTAAAGTTATAACTGAACCTTCCGAAATAAGACATGAGTGCCCACTCTACAATTTCTTGATCTACCCCGGGGTTTTCCTGTCCCGCACTTAAAGACGGGGTACTATTGCTCGGAAACTCCTGGATGGTAGCTTCTACTTCCTCTCTTCTAAATTGATCCAATTGATGACCGACCATTACGGAAAAGTTATGGACTCCATTAATGGATTTGGTATAGGTCAGCGTTTCAAAGTTGGTAAGAAGCGTGGAGGTGTTGGTATTGGAAAAAGCCGTTTCCCCGCGATCATTAGGAGCGCCGATACCGGTGTTGAAATTCCAAAGGGACCCGGTAGGAATTAGTCCAATAAATTGGTCTCTCTGTGCATTATCATAGTTTAACGCCACGCGGGCATCGAACCTTAAGCCGGGGAGGATCTCCCAGCCGGCATATAACTGGCCTTGTATGCGCTGGCGTATTTGCTCGTCTTGCACTACCGAGGCCAAGGCAAACCAATTATTAATGGACCCGGCACCTTCGACCTGTGCATCTCCCCAGCGGCCATCCGGCGCTTGTATGGTAGGAACAATAGGCATTTCCTGCATTCCCATATGCAAGAACTGCCGTTGAGCGTTGTTAAAACTAGCCGGCCCATCTACAATAGGGGTGATGTCTGACCACGCACCAAATAGGTTTAGACCGAAGGTAAAGTTTTCGGCCAGCTTATTTTCCTGGTTAATGCGGATGCTGTACCGATCCATTTGATTGTTAAGACCAATACCGTCTTGGCGCAAGTAGTTTAGCGAGGTACGTATGCGGCTAGCCTCGCTGCCGCCATTAAGTGTAAAGGTATGCGAGGTCATAAAAGCTTCATCTCCCACCAGCTCATCAAACCAATCTGTAGCGGGGTATCTCAAAGGATCCGTGCCTAGGTTGGCCCTGTAATCGTCAATAACGTCTTGGCCGAAAAGAGGAGCGTCACCACCATTGGTAAGCCCTTCGTTTTTAAGCTCCATCCACAGAATAGGATCTGTGATCAAATCCGGACTGGAACCCACCTCTTGGAAGCCTACAAAACCTTGATATTCTAATTTAAGGCCTTCTTCCGCTCTTTTAGTCGTGATCAATATCACCCCGTTAGCCGCCCTGGATCCATAAATGGCGGCGGCCGAAGCGTCCTTCAAAATGGAGATATTCTCGATATCGGAAGGGTTGATATCCGTCATCGAGGATGGCGTACCGTCCACCAGGATCAGTGGGTCGGAATTATTGAGTGTGCCGACTCCCCTAAGGCGTATGACGGGGTCGTCACCACCGGCGATCCCCCCGGAAGTCTGTGTAGCGGACAGGCCAGGGGCCAGCCCGGCTAAAAGGTTCGTAGCATTGGATGCGGGTCTTTCTTCTAATAGCTCCGTGGAAATCGTACTGACTGCCCCGGTTACATTTGCTTTTTTCTGCTCCCCATATCCCACAACTACAATTTCTTGGAGCGTAGCAATATCCGGTGTGAGTTGTAAATTGATCTCTGATTGCGCCCCAATGGCTACCTCTTCGGTCATATACCCGATAAACGAGAATACCAGCGTCTCGGAACCATCCGGTATGGACAGGGTAAAGCTACCGTTTATGTCCGAGACGGTTCCGATGGTTGTACTTTTAACAAAGATATTCACCCCGGGAAGTGGGTTACCAAACTCATCATTAACTACGCCCCGAATGACACGGTCCTGCAAAATGGGGCGTTCCTGTAGCTGTGTGCCACTCCTATCCAATGATGTAAGCCCGGAAGTGGGCGAGGTATCCTTTCCCGGCCCTGCCTCTTGCAAGGCACTCTTTTTGCTTTTTTTGGCGAGCACTACGTAATAACCCTGCTCTAGCCTTTTAAACCGAAGACCTTGCTTTTCCAAAAGACTTTCCAGGTTTTTCTCAATAGGGTTACCAAAATCAATTTTAGCCTGTACTTTTTTGCCTTTGATCAGCGTGGGGTCGTAGGAGATGTTAATGTTGTAACGCACCTCCATTTCTTCTAGCGCTTCTTTAAGTGGCTTTTCATTAGTGGCGTCCTGTGTTAAGGTAAAACTTGTTGCCCGGGCCATGGCCATCGGTTGGTCTGTATCCTGCTGGGCAAACACGGGAATTACACTATGACAACATACAAAAAGCAACAGCCTCTGCGCGACTTGTAAATAATTCATCATATTTGCAACGATTATAATTAAACATGTATCCCGCCAATTGAAATGCCACTTTCTCCGGCGGGATTCTTTTATTTTCTTTTCATCCTAATTTCATTTCCTTCTTTTTTGACCTCTATATCAAAAGACTCCCCGATCGCTTCCAACAACACGTCTATTTTGTCAATCTCAAACGCACCCCTGAATTTTTTCTCCTGCAGGGCATCATCTTCAAAAGTAATTTTTAGCCCATGTTGGTCTTCTAGCTGGTTGGCTATCTCTCGTAAGGTGGACCCATCGAAGATGAGTTTGTTTTCTTTCCAAGATACATAAGGGGCCGGGTCTACTTTTTTGATCTTTAAGCTTTCTTCAGTGCTGGAAAATTCTACCATATCTCCCGGTGACATGTAGAGCTCTTCTTTGCCTTCCAGGTCGAGCTTGACCTTACCTTCCGTCAAGACAACGCGTGTTTTTTCCCTGCGTGTATTCACACTGAATTGGGTACCCAGCACTTCCACTTGCAGGTCGTCAGTATGCACTACGAAATTCAACTTTTCGCCCGTAACGGACTGTTGTTTTGCAACGGTGAAATAGGCTTTGCCCGTGAGCCAAACCTCCCTGGGATTAGTACTGAACCATGCTCTTTTTTTCTTGAGAACGGAATTAGCACCCAGTGTAACTTCAGTATTATCTTCCAGCCGGAGCGTCTCCACCTGGCTGTACTGGGTGGTGAATTTTTCATACAAGAAATAATCCGGGCCGGGATAGACCAGGAAGATTGAAATGAATAATATCACCAATGAGGCAGCAATTTTCACCGTCTTTTTATTCCACCATTGGGAGCTTTTGGTGCCTCCCGGCTGGATCGAAACTACCTTGGTGGGTGTGGTAGGTTCGTTGATCGCGGTTGTGATGTTGTCCCATACGGATGCCAGGTCCTCTTGGCTGGGTCGGTAGGTGTTAAATTCAAATTGACTTACGATCTTTTTGGCTTGCTCAATTTCATTTTTTTTGGAGGGATTTCGCTCCAGCCATTCTGTCCAGAACTTTTTGTTTTTGTGATCGGGCTTGAGTACCCACTGGCGAAAGTACTCGTCACTTACGAAGTCTTCTATTTTAAATTGTGAATAATTCATTTGCTGCTCATACCTGGCTATTTACTTATAAAAGCCAGCAGCTTATTCTATTTCCCTGCTCTACGAGAGTTTTTTAGAATTTTTGTAGCCACGGTCAGCAAAGGCCTATCTTTTTTGTCATTTTTTAAATTTTTAGGCGGCTTTTTTGAAAAAAGTGCAATGGGAAATCCATGATTAATGCCGTTAGTTTGGCATATCCATCGCACCCCTCACCTCTTGAGAGGCACTCCCTTGCGCGGTTAGTTCCCATTTCGAGATTTAGGAGTGAGCGCTGGCCTTAACTAAAAAGAGGAATATACCCAACTCAAAACAACGGCTGCCAAAAGTAGAAGCGACCCCATAATCTCTTTTAACCCTTTGATGGCTTTGTAAAGAAGGTTATAAATCGTTTTCGTTTCTAACGATAGTATTTTTGCGATCTGCTCGTGGGACAGGTTTTCATAGAACATTAAGAAGATGACCTCTCTTTGTTTGGGTGTGAGGCGGTTTACGGCTTCCCGGACACGTAGAACCTGCTCTTTGGCGTTTTGATCGGCAATGATCTGTGCTTCAATAGGCATCACGATTCCAAACACCTCCGGGTCCGTATTGCCACTGAGCACGTTAAGTTTACCGGTAAGTTTGATGATGCGCCGCCTGGTAGCCGCTAGCAAGTAAAATTTAATAGAATCTGTCGGCGATAGGTGCTCCTTTCTTTTCCACAGATGTATAAATAAGTCTTGGAGCGCATCTTTTACCAACGCTGTGTCATGGGTGAACTGCCTGCCGTAATTATAAAGTACAGGGAAAAATGTAATGTAGATAAAAGAATAGGCTTCTTCACTGCCATTCCTGAAATGATCCCAAACGGTTTTTTCCGGGAGATTCTCAAAATCTGCAAGATACGGGTAATCGTTCTTGAGATCTATCCTTTTTTGCGGTGCCCTGTGGGTAACGTTTAAAGTCATAGCCAGTTGAATGGATGATTAACTTTATGTAATTCCAGGCTTAAAATCAAGGTGAAACTTGAAAACTTCCAAAAACAAGCGAAAATCCAAATGGTTTTATAAAGTATAGCCTATCGAATAGGATAAATTCATTGTAGACCTCCGGCTTTCCTTATCCACCTTGCTCCAAAACACCCTAATCTTATTGGGATACATTTAGAGGGTGAAAATTAAAGGTACCTAGTGAAAAAAGATTTAAAATGCGTAAAAATAAACAGAAAAATGAGTAAATTTACACCATGGGAAAGCAAAAATACAACCTCCGCCCTCAAGATGCCCCGGTTTTAAATGAACCCGCCGCAGCTTATGAACAAATCAATTATTATGCATTAGCTAACCGCTCCATCTCTAAAAACTACATTAAACACCTGCTAAAGAGATCAAAACTTAGTGTTAGTGAGCTTATTGAGATCATACCTATCTCTATTGATAGCTACAAAAGAAAAACCGAGTTTAACGCCAACGTAACTGAGAAAATATTGGAAATAGAAGAAGTCTACCACAAGGGACTCAGGGCTTTCGGGGATGGATTTTACCAATGGATGGATACCCGTAATCCTGCCTTGGGTGGTATTGTACCCAAGTCCCTCCTAAAAAACAGCTTTGGCATACGCAGGCTGCTGGATGAAATAGGTAGGATAGAGCATGGTGTATTGGCCTGATGTTGCTTTACAGGATAAGCAGCCAAAAGTACGCGCTCGATCTTTCCGGTAGGGGTGCAGCGCTTTACGGGGGCCGGTGGAATCCCCAAGGAATGCCGATGGTTTACACGGCTGGTAGTATTTCATTGGCCTGTTTAGAGTACCTGGTACACAACTATCATGTCCTTTCGACGAAAAGTGTTTGTCTTACTAAAATCCGGACCCGGTCAGATACTACTTATGATTCGCTTGAGGAGGGATCATTACCGCATGATTGGCAGGAAAAATCCTACACTCCACAATCAACCCAAGCGTTAGGAGGGCAATTCCTGCGGGAAAACACTTCTTACATGCTCAAAGTGCCTTCTGCGATCGTACCCAGTGAATTCAATTATCTTTTGAACCCATCGCACCCTGGTCATGACCTGACCTCGGTGGAAGAATGCTTAGACTCATTTGTCATAGACGAGCGCCTATTTGGTTAGTGTCTTGTCAAGCTTCAACTGACGTGTAAGATTAAACCATGAACTCTATTTGCAAAGTTGGGAAGTTCTCGACAAGTTGGCAGTAGGCAAAGGGCAGTAGGCAAAAATAGGGGGTTGCCGATTGTTTACTGCCGACTTTAAAAACAAGATTGGTAAAAATTGCTAACCGTCCAATTACACTTAACTTAACACTAGGGCTGATCCGGCTGACCTCCTAAGAAATGAAAGGCTCAGTGTAGGGTCAACTCCCGGTACGCTGTTCATCGATCCATGCATCTATTTTATCCTCTAGTAATTTGAGAGGAACACAGCCGGGAGCTAATACGTTGTTGTGGAACGCTTTAACATCAAATCGTTCTTGAAGCTGCTCCGAAGCCTTTTTTCTCAACTGGCGGATTTTCAATTGACCTACTTTGTACGAAAGCGCCTGGCCCGGCATAGCCATGTACCGCTCGATCTCTGCAATGACGCTAGCTTCCGATTCGGCTTCATTGTCCAGCGAATATTGGATCGCTTCCTCCCGCGTCCATTTTTTGGCATGGATGCCGGCATCCACCACCAAGCGGATGGCCCGGTGCATTTCAGCCCCTAGCATACCGAAATATTGATAGGGATCTTTATAAAGGCCCAGCTCCTTGCCTAGTGACTCGCTGTAGAGCGCCCAACCTTCTCCGTAGGCGCTATACCATAGAAACCTCCTGAATTCCGGGAGGTTCGTATTCTCCTGTTGAAGTGAGATTTGATAATGATGCCCCGGGATGGCTTCATGTAAAAAGAGAGATTCATCAGCATAATTATTGTAGCTCGTAACGTCGGGTATGGGCACGTAAAAAATACCGGCCCGGCTACCGTCCTGTGAGCCGGGCTGATACTCAGCGCTAGCCGAAGCCTCACGAAAAGCTTCCGTCCTGCGGACCTCGAAAGCTGTTTTAGGCACGAGATCAAACCACTGGGAAAGTTGGGGCTTCATGCGTCCATGGATCTCATTGAAGTGATCGATCACCTCGGAAGGGTCTTGGTAAGGCATGAGGCTCGAGCTCGTCCTCACATGTTCAAAAAATGATTGGATATCTCCTTCGAAACCAACTTCAAGCTTCACTTTTTCCATTTCTGCCAATAGCCTGGTTACTTCGCTTTTACCCAATTCAAAAATCTCCCCCGGGGTCATGTTGGTCGTGGTAAAGCGTTTTACCTGGTACCGGTAGTACTCTTCTCCATTCGGTATATCCCAAATACCGGCGCTTTCCCGGCAGGCAGGCAAATATTCATGCTGGAAAAAATTACGCAACGCTAAGAATTTGGGAATGATCTTATCTTCGATCATCATTGCATACTCGGAAGTCAAACGTAGTTTGTCCGCTGCCGGAATTTCCGCTGGCAGTACTTTTATTGGGCCGTAGTAAAGATGCTCCTCCGCAGGGCCATGGTCCAACGCATCAAACTGTGAAATAACCTTTAACGCCAAGGATTTGGGGAGCACATAGCCTGGCTCCATTCCCCTTTTCATATTGACGATAGCCGTATCGCACCACACCATAAAATCGTCCAATCGATGGAGCCAATTGTCATAGTCCTTGGTGGTTTTAAAGGGCTGTGCTGAAACTCCGCTTGCCCATTGGCCGATGGTAAGGTGCAACGACCAAAACTGATCGATAGGCATGAGGTGGGTGGGGAATTGCAAGCCTTCTAAATTAATATCACATTCCCATTGCAACACGTCAAAGCTAACTTGATCATTTTCATCCAGTGCAGCTCTTTTGATAGAAGCAAGCTTGTCGAGGTATTGCGTGTAAAAAGCCGCTAGTGCATCGCGGTAAGTCCCCGAGATATCAATGACTAAGGTATCGTTGTACCGGTCGTCCCCGGCGTAGGTAGCGTCCATAGGGTAAAACCGAAGGCGTTCCTCGTGATAATCGGCCAGTATTTCCTGGAAAGCCTCGCGGTCAGCTTTTCCTTGGGGTGTGGTAGTGGATTTAGTGCAGGCGCCGGTTATGAATAGACCTAAGAGGGCTGGAAAGAGGAACTTTTTCATACGTTATCACTGCGCCTGATTTTTTGATAAAATATAGTATTGGGTAAAGATACGTCAAAGTTGACCCGAAGAAAATCGTTTACACCTCATTGTGCTCCCAAATTATAAAACCCTAAAACCAGTTCTCACTTGTATCGAAAACAGCTTACGAATACAAAACCGACTACGACCTGATGGTAGTAACCCGTAATGACGACTTGCACGTCAATTTTAAAATAGAAACCACGGTAAACAAGATCCTGGCAGTGATCGGTCCAGCCCAGGAAGTTGGCTCCCCCCTGGCGCATTTGTAATGTGCCTTGAAGCATTTACTAAACAGCCAAGCGCACTAGGGGGTATTCATTAAATTGAAAGGTGTATTTGGATAAACGAGTCTTAAAACACTAATTTGTCATGCTTAATTTTAATCCATATCTCAAGCAAACAAACATGAAGAAAAAAGCAATATTCCAGGTACTAACCATCTTATTATTCCTCGCTAGTTGTAACCCTTCACCAACAAACCAACCCACTTTAAATGACTATAAAATTGGTGAGAAATGGACTTGGAAATGGGAAAGCTCTGTTGACGGTGAAGTTCGGGGTGAAGGAGAAGATATACGGGAAGTAGTGGATTATAATGGGGTTTTAGGGCTTTGGAATGGTTTCGATACTCTTCAAATATCCCAGGTCTTAAACAAAGAGAAAAGTAGTTCCCCTTTTCGGGATTGGCCTTTAGAAGTAGGGAAAAAATGGAAGTATGAATCTGAATGGACCAATGAATCCGGGGAAAAAGGAATAACCAGCCAAGACGTTGAAATCATTTCATTTCAAGAATTACAGGTAGTAGCTGGAACGTTTATGGCCTACAAGATAAAATATGATGGATTTATAGAAAATTACAAAGCAGGTGGAAAAGGCAAAGTTACGGATGTGTTTTGGTATTGTCCCGAATTAAAAACTAATGTAAAACATGTCCAACAGGGTGGTAATGGATTTTTATATACAAGTGAATTGATTGGGTATACAAGTGCTAAGTAAGAACTACCGACGATCAACTTGGTTGCCCATGCTTGTAAACTCTCTTTCATGAATGGGTTCGAAGGGTTCGTATCATTTTCAGCTAAGACGAAGTTGATTGAACACTACGAAAAAACACTTGGTGCATATCATTTTGGTGGACATAAGATGATCATACCGACTGATGCATCTAGAAAATTAGTGGAAAGATATTTTAAAGAATAAAGAATTATGGGATATATAAAAGAACCAGAGGGCGTTGATTTCATTATCGATAGCCAACCCTTGACAGATAAGGACCGCAAAGAAATAAGCCAATTCATCGCTAATTACAAAGCGAATAAGGCAGGAAGGAAAAGCGCACGAACCTCACAAGCAAAAAAGAAAAACAGAACACAGTCGAGTAGACGGCCGTGAGCTATAAGCCCACGGTGTGTCTCGAAACATTCTCACCTGGTGCGCTTTACAAAAGCTCGCCAATTTTCAACAAATTCCTTCGTCAATCGCTTTTTCTACCCTGCGCATTTGTAATGCGCCTTGGAACATTTACTTAAACAGCCAAGCGCACCCGGATACTACTCGTTGGATGTTTTCTGCTTTCCTTAAGGACTCCACGGGGGTTAGCTAGAGCATACTTTGGTCATTAGCCATAAACGACTACGCCCGGATTACAAATCCTATTGCCACGATAAGTACGCATTGCGCTACGCTAAATGCGTACTAGGGAAACCTAATAACGAGGTGCAAAGAATCCATATCTATAGCATTTATGCCCCATCCGTTCCCCAGGTTCCATATTTTTTCCTATTTTCCATCCTCCAACGCTTATAACCTATTACTTTACACCCGTGAACGAGGCTTTACAACAACTACCCCGTACCAAGCAAGAAGAACTACAGCGCCTTACCGACGTGCTTAGCGCCCGTAAAGAAGTGGAAATGGTGATCCTCTTCGGCAGCTACGCCCGCGGCGAGTTCGTGGAAGACTCCTACGTAGAAAAAGGCACTCTCTACGAATACAAAAGCGACTACGACCTGCTGGTAGTGACCCGCCATGACGACTTGCACGTCAACTTCAAAATAGAAAGCAAGGTAAATAAAACGCTACGGGACACCGGCCTGGTGAAAACTCCCATCAGCCTGATCTTCCACTCCGGCAAGAATCTGAACCAAGCCCTAAAACGTGGCAACTACTTCTTCAAAGACATTAAAAAAGAAGGCATTGTACTGCACGATACCGGCAAGGTACATTTGCAAGAGCCTAAAAAGCTCGCCCCGGAAGAAGCCCGGCAAAAGGCACAGGAGTATTTTGACCAGTGGTTTACGAGTGCGAATGAATTCCTGGATTATTATGAATTAGGATTCAAGAAAGA
>JANQLQ010000088.1 GCA_028280565.1 Fulvivirga sp. | reverse complement strand
GCAGTAGGCAAAATAGAGGGTTGCCGACTGTTTACTGCCGACTGCCGACTTTGGGAACGAGACCGAAAAAAATAGATTGAACGTCAATTGAAATGTGACATGACACTAGACGTTAAGCATTATTGAACCTGGTCAACATGACACTTAATAGATAAATGAACGATCAATATAATGGAACCGGGAACTACAAAAAGGTAAAAAAAGCTTTGAGCTTTCTTATTGATGATTTTGGGTTTTCTATTAACAATGAAAAAGAGTATTTGCATGAACATGAGTGTGGAGAGTCTTTATTCAAGGTGATATCGTATGATAACTCCCAAATTGATATTGAATTTGCAATTTGTCTTGACTCTACTATGATTCATTTTGATATAAGAAAAATAATCAATGGATTACCTGCTAATTACTATGACGAAGTTTATTGTATATCTAAAGAAGAGTTGTTTCAATTAACTCATGACTTTAGAATGGATCACTTCCAATTAAAATATCACGAAAAGCTCGATTTGCTAACTGAATTATTAAAGAAAAGTATTGCATTACTTTCTAATAGACACTGGTTACCCCCAGGATTAATAGCACAAAAAGTTGAGAACTTGACTAAAATGTCAAAGATCAAATATTACACAGATGGGCTATTACCAATGATGGAGAAGCACAATTTTAAAAAAACACCTCTTAATCTTCCATCATATATAGGGGCATATAAAAACAAGAATGTTCTAGACTTTTCGAATAATGAAAAGAAAATTAGTATAGTGTACGATTTTGATTATCGGGAACAGTACAGTGCGATTTATGTATATGTCAATGGAGATTATTTCAAAGGATTATCGAAAGGTGATTTTCATCAATTTTTAAGAATCACGTTGCAAGAAGCAATTGAATTATGATATTGCACGCAAAGGTAGCCTTACCAAAAAGTCGGACCGTTTATAATTGAACAAATGAGTAACTTAAACAGTCCAATGAAAAAGTTAAAATACAGCGAAAGTCAAACGAATAAGGCTTCAAATGGGGCGCATACTCATTTTAGCTGGTCGTTGTAGTGTATAAAAAATGATGTTAAGAACCTTAGTAACATTACTATTTATTGTTTGCTATTACCCAAGTTTTTCCCAGGAAAAAAACAATTCAGAACCTAGTAACCCTATTGAGCAGTTTATTAAAAAAACATTTCCAAATGAAGATGGAAAGCAAATTGTACTTAGATCTTTGAGGTTTTCGGAATACCCAACCATCATAAATAATTATAAAAACCTGGATGAACTAGCAATAGTTTTTAACCAGGATTTTGATTCAATACCGGGAGATGTTTGTAAGCATAAAAACCTCGTAGCCTTCAATTTCAGAAATAACAATATTCATTATGTTCCCAATTGCATAGTTGATTTTAAGAACCTAGAATGGCTTTACCTTGACAATAATAAGTTGAAAACACTCCCGGAAAATATCGGTAATCTTTCATGGTTAATAAAAATAACGGTAGACGGAAATGAATTAACGCAACTTCCTAAATCCATTGGCTCTTTAACCCATTTACTTACGTTGGACGCAGGGAGAAATAAATTAGAAACTATTCCAAATGAGATCACTGACCTTGAGGGTCTACAGACCCTCAGCCTTTTTTCAAACAAGCTCACCGGGCTACCACAAAATTTTGGAAATCTTGCTAGTTTATCCAAGCTAGACCTTCGGGATAACACTATTAATTCATTACCTGCAAGTATCGAGAAGTTGCAAAGGCTAAAAACTCTTGAACTCCAAGGCAATGCATTAGGCGAATTTCCTGTATCTATATTGAAATTAAGTACTTTACAGCATTTGTGGATTGGTGATAATGGAATCACTAGCCTTCCGGATAACATTGGATCGTTAAAGAGCTTAATCTCTTTGGTTTTATCTCAAAACAAAATATCTAAGCTCCCAACAAGCTTTGGAGAACTGCGAAGCTTGCAAAAAATAGATTTATCCTCCAACAAGATTAGTCGTTTTCCCATCCCTATATTGAAATTAGAATTTCTAGATCATTTAGATCTAAGCAAAAATGATTTAGTCACAATTCCAGGTGATATTGATAGGCTGGATCATTTAACGATATTAAACTTATCTTCTAATAAAATAATGGAACTCCCGGAAAGCATGGGGAATTTAAAATCATTGACACGACTTGATTTATCACGAAATGCTCTCCAAAGTATTCCTAAATCATTATTTAGTTTAAAAAAATTGCAAGTACTGAATCTTTCTGGAAACACTATTAATGAAGAAGAAATTCAAAAATTAAAAGCTAGCTTACCAGGCTGCCAAATTCTCTGACATCATCAATTTTTATTATGCCCGGTTTTAGATTTGGATCTTTGCTGAATACGATTAGTTACACTGCCCATCTAAAAGATCATTTAAGGTTGGATTAAAAGCATTGTTTAATACTTCATAATCACCCTCAAAATCATTGAAAATCATCGACTTAATACCACAAAAATCATTTAGTCGGGAATTATTACTAATCTTATTATAATTCCATTTTCAATGGTGGTATAGGTTTTTAAAATCCGCCAATTCAATAAAGTTTTTCTTTGCCCTAGTAGGCTTACTATGTACATCGGCTAAAGGATTTTGTACAGGGTATCCTATTGAAATAAAATAATTAAATGCACTCCGTATGGTATTTTTATGACGCTTTGATTGGCAGGTTTGTTTAACTGTTCATCATTAAACCATTTCTTATCCCGAGTTCAAATGCTCAATCGACTCAACGGATCAAAGCTATTCCCCAGGTTATCAGTTCATAGCAAGGAATAGCGTACAAGAAGGCGTTTTAATAATACATTGGAAGGTACTCACCGAGGAAAATCGAAATACGTTTGCACTGGAAAAAAAAGGCAATGTTTTAGATTTAGGAGATCATCTTTTTAATTTTGGCCGGTGAAACCAATTTTTTGAAATGAAAAGATTTGTTTTTATAGTGTGTGTAGTCCCTGTTTTTTCATCTTTTGTTTATGGTCAAGGCGGCTATGATAAAATAGATAAGTATGAAGGAGGCCTGGCTAAAGTAAGACTGAACGGCCTATATGGTTTTATCGATATCAACGGCAAAGAGATAGTAGCGCCTAAATACGACGTGATCCGTCCGTTTAACAACAGTAACCGGGCTAGGGTGTCTTTAAATAAACTTTGGGGGATCATAGACCGGACCGGGAAGGAGATCATCCCAGTCAAATATAGCAAAATAGGTATTTTCACAGATAACCAGGCAAGGGTCCAAAAAGATGGTAAATGGGGCATAGTGCATTATGACGGCAAGGAGATCATACCGCCGGAATACGATAAGCTGACAAAGTATGAGAGTACCTTGTATAAAGTCTCCAATGATGGCTATTGGGGTATATTGGACCACCAGGGCAAAGCCATTACACCTATAAAATATGAAAAAATAGAGGGGTTTGAGAATAACAGGGCTAAAGTGTACTTAAATGGCAAGTGGGGAGTAATAGACCGGGAAGGAAAAGAGATCATTAAAGTCAACTAATCTCCTGGGCTGCGCAAGGCCTAATGAGTAAAATTAGGCTGTTTTTATTAACAAAAGCAATACATTTTCATGTGTTATTTTTGCTGTTTTAAGCACTTCCTCATACGGAAAACCCTGGTAAAATAGCCTTCCATGTGGCAAAATCCGTGTTTTTTTATTCCTAGTGGTTTTCTTAATCTAAAAATCACTGGTATTGATAGTGATCGAATGGTGATCAGGGTACGAAAGGGTAAAGGTGGGGTAAGGATAGATACGCGCTATTGAATAAAGGCCTTCTCAAGGACTTGAGAGCCTATTTACATGGAATATAAGCCAAAAGAGTGGTTTTTCGAAGGAGAAAAGGGAGGAAGATACAGTACAACAAGTGTAGTTAAGGTAGTAAAAAAGGCGGCATCCAGGGCTCGAATGAGTAAGAAAGTGGTTCCGCATACCTTGAGACATAGCTTTGCAACACATTGATTAGAACCAGGGACTGATTTAAGGTATTTCAAACAGTATTGGGGCATTAATAGCACCCGTACCACTGAAATCTATACGCACGTAGCCAATCCTATTTTGAGTGGTATTGAAAATCCCCTAGATTCGTAAGGGTATAGTGGAAATAACAACACCTAAGATGTTGTTATTCTGATGTTATGAATAATTACTCAAAGATGAAAATTCTATTTACTTGTATATTGAACTTTTGGTTTGTTATCGCTTTTGGACAGTCTAACGATCTAATTCCAATCGGCATTGCTGATACCGTTTATTCCGAGCTACTGAATGAAGAAAGAACCATATTAGTACATGTACCAGGAAAAAGTGACCCATTACAAGCTGATAAAAGTTTCCCTGTAGTCTATGTTCTGGATGGTGAACGTCATTTTCAAACTGTAGTGGCACTTATGCACGAAATGAGTACTGCTACTGGTGATGAAAAATGTCCAGAAATGATCGTAGTAGGCATAAAAAACAAGGGGAAGAATAGATCTAGAGATTTGGTGCCAAGCTCAACTATTGAGGATGACAAATTTGCTCAGTTTCTTCAGGAAGAATTGATACCATATGTAGACACATCCTACCCCACCATTTCTTTTCGAACACTGATAGGCCACTCAATTGGCGGACTCAGAACAATCAACACCGCAATAAATCAACCAGATTTATTCAATGCTTATGTTGCTATTGATCCAAGTTTATCCCACAATAACAACACTTGGTTTCATAAGAACATTACTGACAGCACACTTAATACTCTTAACGAAGAACCAATTTTTATTGGTATGGCACATGTAATGCCTGTGGGAATGAATCTGGATGAATTAAAAACTGATACCACTGGAGCAACCTTGCATTCCCGAAAAATCTATGAGTTTAGCCAACTAATGGAACTTGAATCATCGAACTTTGGGTGGAAGTACTATAGAGATGAAACTCACGGAAGCAGTCCAATTCTTTCTATTTACGATGGATTTGAACACCTGTTTTCATGGTTTCCAATTGAGAACCTAAATTCTATTTTCGATGACTCTACAACTCCTGAGCAGGCGTTGAACATTATTACTGGACACTATGAGAATGTATCTCAAAGAATGGGAACAAAATATTTGCCTCCAGAAGCTTTTATCAAGCAATTGGCATATTATCTATTTCCAAAAGGGTTAAAAGAAAAAGCGTATGCATTCGTAGCTCTGAATCTAGAAAACTATCCTAATAGTTGCAGTGCACATGAAATGATGGGCACAGCTTATTATTATCAAGGAAACAAGGAAAAAGCAATCGAAATGTATGAACAAGCTCTGAAAATTCAGGACGTTCCTAGCATTAAAGGAAAATTGAAGAGGCTAACACTCGAAGAATAACATATTCATACAAGCACTAAACTAAACCACTATCCACTGAAAGTGGATCGGTTTTAAGAAGAATGAAATTCTTATTCAATTATAAAATTGTCATCCCACACGATATGGAAGGTCAACCACGTAACTGTATTGGCTACCTCGTCTTTACTTCTAACTCATCAAGTGAAATTACAAAAGTGTGTACCAACTGAAAGTCTTGCACTAAAAGTGCATAGTTTCAACTAACAAATGAAACCAATGAAAGACTTCAAATTTTCAGGAGATTGGAGCACATACATTAATCTCCACTATTTCGACACGTATTATTCGAAGAAATATTCCGCAAATGGAGTTGAACTTGAAAAACAAAAAGGCAATGAAGTAGAAATAGTTTTTGCGGATGAATATGACGACTTTGACCCAGACCCGAAAGTAGAGCAAATCAACACTATTAATTTCTTGCTGGACAACAAAAATCAACTTAGTGTAATTGAATCCATAATTGAATATTTGAACGAAGTAATTTACCCATACTATAAGGAAGAAATATTTTTGGAAGAGGAATACCCTCAACTTTACCCGCAAATAGCAACATTAGAAGATTTTCAAAAGCACTTTAAACTTTATCAAATATCAATCTACACCTTAAACAAAGAAGAAAGAGCTTATTATTGCCTTTATTTTGATGTTAAGTTACTCGACAATGAACATGGATTATCTATTGAAATCCACAAAAATAGATGTATTGATCACGGCTCAAGTGACGGAACAGATGGTTATAATCTTGCAGAAGAATTAAACTTACAGCAAAACGCTCGTGATCTAATGCATCAAATAATAGACCATGAAAAACCAGTTCTTCACAAACCAGGTCCGAAATATGGAGTCTTAAAACCTTGGCAAATTGACGCAAATGAACGGTTTGCCTATAATGCATATAAAACGAATGAAGACGATTTACTAATTGAGTACATCAATTCTGGTATAAAGGATATTACCTACTTTAAACATATCTATGAAATGGCTAAAAAAGATGGACGAGGTAAACTAGTGTCAGTTTTGAAAGAGTACGAAGAACTAAATTAAAGTATACCTAACATCCTATATGAAATCATGGCTGATTAGCGATAATCGACACTTGGGTTCTTCGTAGAAAGCCCATCAATCCGCAGGATTGTCTTACTAAGTGGAAATAAAATAGCGAGTTAATCCTGCGGATTGACTCGATGGTCAACCGAAATTTTAATAACTTTAAAACAACCACGATTCATACAGGGTGTTAGGAGAAATATGACTAAATTGAAGAAAATATACTTTTTATTTACATTCTGGGTAACAGTTAATGGTTACGCTCAGAATGCAATTCCTGTTGCCGAAATTCCCTTTGAATTAGAAGGAAATCATATTTTTATTCAACTTACCATAAACCATTCGGAACAACTGGATTTTGTATTTGATACAGGAGCTGGATCTACGGTAATTAATTCCGAAACTGCAAAAAAACTCAATTTTGCCACACGTAAGACCACTACTACAACCGGAGCTTCAGGAAAAACACGATCTTCAATTATTAAGAAAAAATCGGTACAACTCGAATCAATTGAATTGGATAAGATTGATTTACTAAGCGTCCCGCTCAGTCACTTAGAAAGATCTATAGGTAAGGACATTGATGGAATAATTGGATATGACTTATTGAAAAAATATGTCACCGAAATAGACCACAATAATTCGAAACTAATGTTTTATGAATCGAAGTCTTATGAATACCAAGGGAGTGGTGAACTCGTAAGGATAGATATAGGTGATGTACCCACAGCAGTTTTTCAAATTATCTTAAAAGATGGTACCTATGTCAATGAAGAATTCCTTTTGGATACTGGTGCCAGTGGAACGATAAGTTTTACCTCGCCTTTTTCAAAAAGGTCCCAAATAAGGAATAAAATGGATAAGACATATTCAAATAATTCAAGAGGACTTTCTGCTAACGTTGCACAAGTAGAGGTAGGAAGAATAAAGAATCTTAAGATCTTAGATTTTGAGTTTGAAAATATACCGGTGAGTATATATGACACTGAGGTTGGCTTTTTTGCGAGTAAAAAAGTAGCAGGCATTATTGGCAATGAAATACTCAAAAGATTTAACATAACCTTTGATTATAAAAGAAAAAAGACTTATTGGGTAGAAAATAAACAATATATCAATGAACCTTTCTATGTTCAAAACTCCGGGCTGACATTTTCATTAAATTCCAATAAATCAAAAGTTATCATTGATCATATTATTCCTAACTCAAGTGGCGCAAAATCAGAATTAAAAATTGGGGACGAAATAATTGAGATTGATGGTGTGAAAGCATTAGACTCTTCTTTGGAAACAATCCGAAAGTTATTAAGAACTCAAAGCGGAAAGACCGTCAAAATCATCTATCGACGTGCGGATACTGAAAAGGAACTACTTCTAAGTTTGGAACCTCTCATCTAGTTCTGACAATTTACTACAAGAAAAAAGCGGCTAATCGAGTAGCCTGACCTGGGTCATAATACCCCAGGTTGAGGCTCTCGCCATTGGCATCCCTTCGGGACACACCACCCGGCGAACGGGCCTCGTACCTGGCGGTTCGTAAAGCATAAGACTATCGCTCTTTACACCCTTAGCCTCTTTCCGCTACTTTTAAGATAAGGCTACCCAAAGGCTCCTTATCGAATTTTCACTTCACAATACGCCCAGTCCTTCACTACCCAGTGAGACCCCCGATTTTGATCGGCGCATTACCAGTAGCTACTATGAACCCCCTGACTTCTCCCCCCGTACCCGTGCGGTTAGAGACCTCCCTCGGTCAGGTGAACATCCTTGTGTCTATCGCTGCTACAGCTACCATTTCGGTGCTAGTCTCTTTCGAGGGGTTGGACTTCGGCAGCATGTGAGACCTCATCCGATCTGGAGGCAATTGAGGCATTCAATCAAGCCTTAGAAATTGAACCCAACCCTAGATATTCGGTAACTGAACGCGCCCTGCTAAATATAACGTGAGTTTTGGGTTAATCAACCCACTTAGAATACTTCACTTCAATGCAAAGTATTGAAAACCAGCCTTTAACCCAGGGGACACAGCGAATACCCAGGGGACACGGAGTAATCTCTGCGGCTCTCTGCGGTCTTCTCCGTTTTCTCGGTGGTTAAACCATTGATTATTTGATAGTTAAACTCAAAACTCACGTTAAATATAAGCTTGGAAGAACAGGGGAAGCCTGTAAGGACTGGAGCAACCCTGGAGGTGGCTCATGGAAATATTTGGAAGAATATTGCAAATAACAGGTTGCTAATCGTGTAGACGGCCGTGAGCCAAAGACTCACGGTGCGCCTCACACACCACTGTACATACTCGCTACATGCAGTCGCCTAATTATATGTGTCTCGCAGGTTATATACCTGTAAGAAACCAAGTGTTCCACCATCTGGCTCTACCCAGGCACTTTAGCACTAGGCATCGTTCAACGTTGTTTTAAAACGCATTTATCCAGCACTATAATCATTAAATTGACAGGTGTATCTTTGGACAAACCAGTCTTAAAACACTAAGTTGTTGTAGCCCATTAAAACCAAGCTTTTGACACACACATTAAATTCAATCATCTTTATTCAGAAAACAATGACTAAAAATCTATTAGGAGCAACTGTATTTTTTATACTATTATTAGGTTGCCACGATAACCAAAAAGATAGTACTGGAACAAAAAAAGAAGAGGGAACAACTGAAGAGCTGACCATTGGAACCAAACAAATTATACGTTCAGCAATTTTAAACGAAGAACGTTCAATCATAATCTCTTTGCCAAAAGATTATGATACCTCTGATGCAGAGTACCCTGTTTTGTATTTGACCGACGGATTACAAAATGTTTGGCACGCAGTAGGGACATTAGAAGTATTAACAAGAACAGGAAGTGTACCGCCTATGATTGTCGTAGGTATTGCAAGTACAAATAGGGTGAGGGATTTTACACTAACTGTGAGTGAAAACAATCCCGGAAGTGGAGGTGGAAAAAAATTCTTGGCATTCATTGAAGAAGAATTAATTACTTACATAGAATCTAATTACAGGACAAATGCCTATCGACTTTTGGAAGGGCATTCTTTAGGCGGATTATTTGCGGCGTCCACTTTTATAGAGCGACCGGATTTATTTAATGGTTTTATTATTATGAGCCCTTCGCTATGGTGGAATGAAGAAGAACTTACCACGAAAGTTCCGGATTTTTTTAAAACACATGTGGATGTAGACAATTCATTATTTTTTGGTATCGGAACTTATGAATCAGGCACTGGATACGGAATGAGAAAGGAACTTAAAAATTTTGTGGATGCCATAGCAGGAAACAAACCTACAAGGTTGAGATTTGAGCGTAAAGAGATGGAAAATGAAGGACATATGTCTTCGGTTTTATTATCAAACTATTATGGGTTAAAATATATTTTTTCAGATATGACTTTTCCTAAAAGTCTTTATGAAGATTACACGGATGAAACGTTTTTGACACACGAAAACTTTATAATGGAGAAATATGGCAAAGCAGCAAAACAATCCGCAGAATCTTATGTGAATTTAGCGGCCGAGTTAAGAGAACAAGAGAGATATACGGAAGCAATTACCGTACTTAAAAGAAGCGTATCAGCTTATTCTTTTGATGTAGGCTTAATGAATTTTTTAGCCAATACATATGAACTGAATAGCGAGGTGGATTCAGCCATAGCGACTTATAAAAAGGCAATAGAAACTTCTAAAGAAAATAATTACAACCGGGAAGAAGAGTTTGAAAATCAAATAAAACGACTTTTGGAAAAATAACCGGCTACAACACTGTGTAGAAGCAATAGCGGTTTAAGTGATAAAAGCATAGAACAGAGGTCGGTGCAAAACCGAAAGGTTGGTGCGTTGAAACCCGCTGCCACTCATACACTGGCCCGGCGTTACCAGCAATAAATGAATATATTCGAACAACGAAATCCGCTAATTATGGAAGTTTCAAGCCTGCTATGTAAGGCCACTAGTTTCGGATACTTAGAACAACTACCTTCATTATATCACGAACAAAAGCAAAAATGAAAAAACTCCTTTTTATTACTGGAATCGTACTTTTAGGTGCTTGTCAGACTAAAACAGACCAAACCGAAACACAAGCATTAGGCAACCCTTTCTATCGAGAATGGGAAACTCCTTTCGGTGTACCCCCTTTTGATCAAATCAAGAATGAACACTACATGCCAGCGTTTAACAAAGGCATGGAAGAAAACCTTGCTGAAATTGATGCAATCGTGAATAATCCAGGAGAGCCTACATTTGCCAATACGATCGAAGAATTAGAAAGAGCTGGAAAATTACTCACCAAAGTACAGCGTGTTTTCTCCAATTTAGCAAGTTCAAATACCAACCCTAAGTTACAGGAGTTACAACGTGAATTAAGTCCCCTAATTTCTGCTCACAATGATAAAATAAGGCTAAATGAAGCGCTTTTCAAACGTGTTGAAACCATTTGGCAAGATCGTGAGAACCTTGACCTAAGTAACGAACAACTCAAACTATTAGAAGATAGGCGTAAGTCATTCGTTCGTAGTGGTGCGCTGCTGCATTTTGAACAAAAAACACGAATTACAGAAATCAATTCTCAGCTTTCCGAGCTGACCACCGCATTTGGTCAGAATCTGCTGGCCGAAACCAATGGCTTTGAACTTATTTTAGATGAAGCCGATTTAGACGGCCTGTCCGATGGTATTATCGCTGCTGCCGCAGAAACAGCAGCGCAAAAAATGGAGAAAGCTGAAACTGAAGAAGAAAAAGCAAAATATAAAGATAAGTATGTCTTTACGCCGCATCGTAGCAGTATGTACCCATTCTTAACTGAATCCAATCGACGTGATTTACGCGAGCAGTTATACAAAGCTTATGTTCAGCGCGGTGATAATGATAACAAAACAGATAATAAAGAGATCGCTGCAAAAATAGCAAAACTTCGTTCGGAACGTGCCCAGCTAATGGGGTATGAAACGCATGCACACTTCGTGTTGGAAGAGCGTATGTTAAAAACCCCTTCAGAGGTTTATGATCTATTGATGCAGTTATGGAAACCTGCACTGGAAAGGGCCAAAAAAGAAGTTGCCGATATGCAGGCAGTTGTTGATGCTGAAGGTCACGATTTCAAAATAGCAGGTTGGGACTGGTGGCAGTATTCAGAGAAAGTTCGTAAAGCCAAATATGATTTAGATGAAGCTGCGCTAAAACCTTACCTGTCACTGGATAACGTACTTAAAGGCGTGTTTGAAACTACCAACAAATTATGGGGCCTAACCTTTACCGAGCTATTCAATATTAAGGTATATCATCCGGACGCTCGTGTTTGGGAGGTAAAAGACAAAGATGGTAGCCACCTGGGAATTTTCATCGGGGATTATTTCACCCGTTCCAACAAACGCGGTGGTGCATGGATGAGCAGTTTTAGAGGGCAATCAAACCTTGATGGCAAGGTACGCCCTATTGTTGTAAACGTATGTAATTTCCCAGCCCCTGTTGGCGATGATCCTGCGCTACTCAGTTTTGAAAATGTTACAACATTATTCCACGAATTTGGTCACGCCATGCATGGCATTTTAACCGATGTTACCTACGGCAGCATGGCAGGCACATCTGGTCCTCGTGATTTTACCGAGTTCCCTGCACAAATCCTGGAACACTGGGCAGGCGAGCCTGAAATCCTAAAATCATTTGCCACCCACTATCAAACCGGGGAAGTAATTCCTGGTAAGTTAATCGACAAATTACTGAAAGCCTCTAAGTTCAATCAAGGTTTTGCGAATACCGAGTACCTCGCAGCATCATTACTGGATATGGATTGGCACACCATTAAAGCCGAAGAAGAAGTTAAAGATGCAGATGCTTTTGAGGAAGCTTCACTCGCTAAAATTGGTTTAATTGATGAAATAGCTCCTCGCTATCGTAGTACCTACTTTTCTCACATCTTTGCGGGTGGGTACTCTTCAGGATACTACAGTTATGTTCACTCCGCTGTACTTGATTCAGATGGTTTTGAGGCATTTAAAGAAACAGGAGATGTATTCAATCCAGGACTAGCGGCAAAGTTGAGAACGCACGTTTACGAAAAAGGCTCAACAGAAGAAGCTATGGAACTTTATATGCAATTCAGAGGACGACAGCCTAAGATAGATGCACTGCTAAAAGTGAGAGGATTGGACGGCTCAACCGACTAACTACCATGAAAGCTATTTGAAAAACCAGCACGGAAATCCAAGTCGGTTTCATTTTTAATATCCCTGGTATCCCTATGAGGCCTCTTAAAACGCTCGCATTCTTCATCTTCTTTTGCCCAAGTTTTGCAGCATTCTCCCACCCTGATGACGAACTTGTTATCAAGGAAATTGAACAGGGAGAGCTTGTATTTCCGGATAAGCAAATGACTGCCGAATATGAAGCAGCTTTAAAACGTCAGCGAAAGCGTCTACTGGAGGCTATGCCCTCGTCAGAAAAATTTTTATTATTCATCAAGGCAGGCGTAGAGCATATAATCCCAAAGGGCCTAGATCATATCCTGTTTGTATTGGGGCTGTTTTTTTCCAGTTTGATTTTTGCGTCGTTGCTTTGGCAGGTAACTGCCTTTACGTTCGCTCACACAATTACACTGGCAACTGCTGCTTTAGGTATTGTACAGGTTCCGGGCGCTATAGTCGAACCCCTAATTGCGCTTTCTATCGTCTGGGTGGCTGTCGAAAACTGTGTGTTTGAACAAGCGAACAAATGGCGGCCATTCATTGTATTCGGCTTTGGCTTACTACATGGCTTAGGTTTTGCAGCTGTATTAAGTGAGTATGGACTACCTGAGGGCAATTTAGTACCTTCGTTATTGGCTTTTAATATCGGTGTAGAATTAGGTCAGCTGTTTGTATTGTTTACTGCCGCTATACTGGCCTGGCACATACGAAACAAAAGTTGGTACCGAAAGCGAGTACAGGTTCCCGCATCGTTAATGATTGCTTTGGTCGGCTTATTTTGGTTTATGGAAAGGGTATTTTAATAGAGAAATTTATAGAGCCTTGCTTAACGATGATAGTTTCGCCTTACCACAGTTGACGCTTTGAAAAAATCATTCAATGTGCATCAAGTAAATAAAAGTAAAGCCATTTAACAAAATTTTAATTTAGGTGGTAAAAGCTGGTAACAAACACTACAATGAATGCGAACTGGGCTATTTAATAGGACATTGCAAACTGGAAGCTTAAGTGCCTTTAGTAACTTGAACACGTACTCATTTTAGTTAGACGTTGTAGGTAATTGTTCCATCGAAATTCATGAGAATACTAGTTGCTTTTTTGGCTATAATACTTCTTGCTCCTTTAACCTATGGACAGAAGTTGAAGAAAATAAAAGCCATTAACCTGGTTACGAGATTTACTCTCGAACTAACCAAAGACGGTTCGCACAACTTGACTTACGAAATTGTATCTACTGAACCCTTCGAAGTTGAATTAGAAATGGGGTCAGCATTCAATTTTTTTGATGAATATCTTGATAACAACCGAATCGAAGGAATATTCGCAATGGGTTCATTTGGTTCCCAAAGAAGTATTTTGCTAGTCATGAAAAGTGGACTGGACAAACCATTGCAGTATAAACTAATGATTGATACCAAAGGCAGAGGAAAGTACAAAAAAACCTCAACTCATCCATTGAGCCCTGGCATACCTTCTACGGAAGTATGGCCCTATAACATTCAATCGATAAAGATTGCCTCTTTCCAGGAAATAGAGCTTGAACCCATAACGATCCCTGAACCAGGAATCGATTCGACTTGTATCATGAATCCAGAAATGACCGTCAGAAACGGTGAACTTCTATTTAAGCAACATTTCCAAAAAGTGATCAATGGGTTAAACGGAGAATCAGACTTTAAACTTGAAGTCATGTTATCTTTTGAGGATTCGATCAACGCAGAAGACGTTTCACTGGGACATTTTTATTCTCTTGGTGATGGAATTTATCCATTTTTCAAGAACTACAAATTTGGTAATCCCCTACAATACAGAAGGGTCGAATGCCCATATTTTGACGGACATTCGAGTTACTTCTACACTAAGGATGAAAATAACCTAAAAGTAGCTGGCTATGAATGGAGTGAGTTTAAATTAAGTGATTGGCCTGTTGAGAGAGTTGACAGAACTGAATTAAGAAATGCATTTGAAAAAAAGTATGAATCAATAAAAGGGATTGTTACAGGAATATTAGGAGAACCAATACCTTTAAATAGAGAACCAAATTCTGGACGGATTGATACCAAATGGAAAAGTTCTGATGGAATCAACGCTTATATGTTCATGTTTGGCAACTACAACGAAATAAGGCTTTATGTATATCGAGACTAATAAACTACCTACAACAGGCACTATCATCCATAAGCTAATGAGCTATTTGCAAAGACATGTGCGATGAGATACTTTTAATTGATATTTGAAAAGTCCAGCTTACGGATGATAGTTGGACGTTAGTAGCAATTGAGTCGATCGTAATCACTACTCAGCTTACCTACAGTAATTTAATTGATTTTTCAAGAATGAGTTTATACAAAATGCACAATATACAATCGATTTTTATCGTAGTATTTCTTCTGGTATTTGATTCATGTAAACAAAAAACAAACACATCATATATCATTGAAAATGATGCTGATCCTAATTTAAGTGGAATTTGGATGATAGGCACTCCTGTACTAGAAAATAATTCAGATTATAGTATTGCATTTACCAGAGGTCTCGGAGGAAGTCAATATATGGATATGATTTATTACATATATAAAAATAAATCACTAGTTGATGACGAAAAATTTAAATGGAACATTGATACGAAAGAGTACAAAGCGAAAGAGGTTGATAAAAATACCGGATCAAAATATTATTACGGAGCAGCAGGTCAAGAATATATTGGAAAGACCGTAAAACTCAACTTTCTTGAAAACTCCAACTACTTGTTAAAGGGTAAAGAAGTTTATGTTTTAAATCCACTCGAAGTTGAATTCCAACTGAATAATGAAATAGTGAGACCAGTCGGCTACAACGAACCAATATTAGATCCTTTAAATGATAAGATGCATCTCAAATGGAATGTAGAAAAAAATAATTCAAAGATGTTTCTTCAGCTTATCAAATCACCTCCTCCTGACCAAATAACAACAAGTAAATGCTACAATATCAAAAATATCAACCAACCTTTTTATCGAAGGGAATTTCGTTATATTCCAATTGAAGATACTGGATCATTAACCATAGATAACTGCTTATTTGATGGGCTAAAAGATGAGTTATTCAATATTTCCCTCGTAAGAGGAAATCGACAAGATGTTATTAGAGACAATAAAACCTTTACAATTTATAATATGTCTGTATCGCAGATAAGAATTAAAGCTAAATAAAAGCTACTAACAAAATGTATAGTGAATGTGCTTTGGGCTATTTTCAATTTTCTCATCAACTTGATACTTTAGTGATACTCGAAAGTGTAAGCACACTCACCATACAAAGACGTTAGCTGGCATAAAAAGAAAAGGATGGAAAATAAGTTTGTTAAAGGTATACTCACTGAATTTAGGAAAGACTTCAATCTTGAAAGTATTGAGGAATCAAAGGCCTTTGAGTATTTAGTCAATTATTTAGTTGTATCTAAAATTCATCCCGAAGCTTTTGCGAATATTTCAGATCTCCAACAAATAGATGTTGATTCTGGGTCTACTTTCGGAATTGATGGAATTGCCATAATAGTCAATAACAACTTACTTCTAAATAAGGAGGACATTGATATCTACAAAAAATCGCGAAACCTTGATATCAAAATAATCTTTACACAATCGAAAACCTCAGCGGTATATGATGGAGGTTCGTTATATAAATTTATTGGTGCTGTCCAGAACTTTTTTTCTGCTAATCCAGAAATTGAGCTAACTGAAGACATTAAATTTTTCAAGAAACTGTACGATACTTTGTTCGAGCATGAATATGCAAGATTTATACCCAAAGATAGCCCAAAGTGCTATTTGTATTTTGCCACCACTGGAAAAGAAGCTTCCGATTCCACGGTTTTAGGAATAGCAAAGCAAGGTGAGAAAACAATATCTGACAGTATTCAGGAATTGAAAGAAGTTAAGATTAATCTTGTCGGTGCTGACTATGTTATTGACACCTATAATGACATTGAAAATAGATATGATGTAATAATAAATTTTAAGAACAACTTAACTCTTGATAGAATTTCCAATGTCGAGCAATCATATATTGGGTATCTCAACTATGGAGAATTCTTCAAACTAATAACTGATCAGGATAAGGAAATCAGAAGAAATCTTTTTTACGAAAATGTTAGGGATTTCCAAGGTTCAGACAATCGGGTTAACCAAGAAATAAGTGAAACACTAACTGTAGGCGAACTGAGGGATAAATTTATTCTATTAAATAATGGAATAACAGTTGTGGCAAATTATCTTAAGCCTTTAGGCTCCAACGATTATGAAATTAGAGATTACCAAATTGTCAATGGATGTCAAACAAGTACAATACTATTCAATCACAAAGCAGTACTTGAGGAAGAAGATAACTTTTGGATACCTGTTAAGTTCATCCATACTATTGACAATGAGGTAATAAATAGAATTATAAGAGCAACAAATCGTCAAACTCCTGTGCCAGATGAGGCCTTTGTCGCTCTCGAAAAATTTCATAAACGACTTCAGGAATTTTACGTTGCAATGTCAAAAGACTGCAAAGAAACACTTTACTATGAGAGACGTTCCAAAGAATATCTTAATGTAGAAAACAAGATTGAAAAAAATCGAATAATAAATCTTCACAGTCAGATTAGATCATTTGCATCCATTTTTCTAGCACTTCCTCAACTTGTCTACAACAACAATCCAAATGAAATCCTTAGGACAAGAAATAAGTTATTCTTTAAAGATGATCATCAATATTACCCATACTTCACTTCAAGTTACATCTTGTTCAGTTTTGGTCAAGAGATAAATAGAGGTAGAATTCCAGCATCATTTGGTTTATTTCGCCATTATATTGGACTCATTGTGAAAGTTCTAGCCACTGGAAAATTGAAGAATCCTTATTTTAATTCTCATGAAATGAAAAACTTTTGTAACAAAGTCTTGTCAAAAATGGATAATGATAAAACTCGAATAGAATTGTTCAAGAAAGCCATAGAGATTCTTAAAATATCAATTGCTGAGGAAAAAAAACAGATTGGAAAACATGTATCAGTGAAGAGCATTATTAGGACAACTACATTCAAAGACCAAGTATTTGCCCAACTGAAGAAAAAATCAAATTTGACAGCCAGCTAACAAACACTAAAATGAATATGCGAACTGAGCACTTTGACAGGGTAATCCAAAACAGCAACTTAGCTGCTTCTAGCAACTGGGGCGCATACTCATTTTAGTTGGACGTTGGCAACAAGCTGAAAACAAGCGAAGACGAAAATAAATTTGGAAAATATTATGGAATTGAATGAAGCAAAAAAAATTGCAGATGCTTTCAATAATAAGTATGAAAAATTATGGAATGAAAATAAAATACAAGAATTATCGGAATTGTATACCAATAAAAGCATTCTTGTAGGTTATGAAACAGTTGAGGGAAGAATGAAAATTTCTCAATTACTTCAAACTATTATTGACCAAGGATGGACAAAAATAGAAATTCAAACGGTAAAAGTGGAATTGCTTGATGATGTGATTTTAATTGCAAACGAATATCAAGCAATTGGCTCAGGCGAAAATAAGGGAGAAATAATGAAAGCAAAATCAAGTCAAGTGTTAACTAAATTGAACAATAGTTGGCTAACGGCAATGCACACAACCACATAAAAACGGAAGTAGTATTGAAAATATGAGCTATAATGAAAGTTTGGTAAATCGAGTGAGAGAAGAATTAGTGGATTTACCGAAAAAAATAGAAGAAAAGAAAATGTTTCAAGGCTTGACTTTTATGGTAGACGATAAAATTTGCATTGGGGTTAGGGACAATGAAATGGTATGTAGAATTGCCCCAGAAATTTATGAATCCGCACTTGGGCGAACAGGTTGCCGAGCAATGATACATGGTAAACGGACTATGAAAGGTTATGTATTTGTAAACGAAGAAGGTTACGGAAGAAAAGAGGATTTTGATTATTGGATTGGACTTTGCCTTGAATTTAACGATAAAGCAAAAGCGTCAAGGAAAAGAAAAAAAGGAACCCCAAAATAATGATAAAAAAGCCAGTTGCCAACAATGTATAACCGCAATTACGGCAGATTCGACTACGTCCGGATCCACTCGGAATTGCTAAAGGCAGTGCTTAACCGAAAAATCAAAACTTAAAACCCGTAACGGACGGTTATACGGACCGTTAGCCACCGTTGAGTAGATAAATACCAGTGCGTCATTCAAGAAGACGCACTAGCTCAACCAACTAAAAACTATGATGCAAGCTGAACTGCATTTGATTCTTGGCCCAATTGACAGTGGTTTGACGCATCCAACCAAGCTGTACTCGCATGTTTTTCCTGATACCATAACCAAGACCTAAATAGGTACGATTGCGGTCGAATAACTGAACAGATCTACCTTCTCCAATGTCCGTCTGGCCGTTAATGAATATCTCATTGTAAAGTGCAGCATAAATGACCCCTTTAGCCAGCTTAGTATCATTGAAAGGGATATTTAAAAAAAGATTGTATCGGTATCTCGTTCGCAAGTCCTGGTCCTCAACCCAACGCTGTTCCGAACGTATTCGATGTGTGAGCAGGAATCGTGATCCGATCTTCTGGGAAAACAATGCTTCCTGGTACACACGGTGTTCAACAGTGGTTGCATCACTTTCCCCAAAAACACCCGTTGTAATATTGGCATAACCAAGTGTAAAAAGGATGTCTGCATTCTTGGGACGGTATGTTGCCCCGGTACGCAGCAAAACCTGTTCTAGATCACTCCCAAAATCCCAAAATCTAAACTGGTAATCTCCCTGGATTCCAAACTGACTGTTTTTAAACTGCTTGTTGAAAAAGTACATGTACCATGCGCCTAGCTGATCCTCATCAAAATCTTCTTGGGCAAAAGACACAATACTTCCAAGACAGATCAATGCTGCCAATAGGTATTTTTTCATATTCTTTATTTAAATCAAGGTTAAGCCGGGCTGAACCTGGCTTGAACCGTTTATTACAATTAGTTAGGCGAAGGATTATATGGCAAGGAGGACTGATGTGCAACGATTCTCAGTTTCCCAGTTTTATCCTTCACATAGGCAAATGTATATTCTACTTTGGTTTCACTTCCATTCGTATCTGTGAAAAAGTAGTTACCCATGGCTACCGCCATTCTACAGCTATTGTTGATGATGCCTACATTATCAAATTTCACCTTCGTATAAGGTTTGATAGCAAAGCCATTATCTTCAGCGTACGCTTCATTTCCTCCCACAAAATAAGATAGCGCCGCATCAAAACTAGATCGGAACTGATCATTGGATGCGAGCGTAGGCTTAAATAAAACACTGCTAAGATCATAACCGTACATATTTTGAATAAAGTCGGCTGCCTCTTCAGAATAATCTCCATTTTCAGAAAAAACTTTCCCGATTCTTACAATGCCATCTCCCCACATTTTTTGAGCTTCTACTACCTCTCTTTCTGTAATACATTCATCAGAGTACAGCAACGCCGTATTATTATCGTCTGCTGCAACAGTTGCCCCGGCATCGGCTTGTGAGTTGGATTGGTTTGCTTGGTTTTGACATCCCATGATCAACAGACAAAATGCCCCTAGAATGAATGCGTATGATAATGATCGTCCGAAGAAATTGATTTTATTTATAATGTTTTTCATTTTTTTATTATTTGAAATATTGATTCCAGGTGAATTAGGTGCTGGGAAATCCAAAATGATCACATCGTATTTTGCCTTCTTCCGGCTTAATTTCACTGGTAAAAGGTCAAAAGTTCAGCGAAATACGAATCTCAATTTTGAGACTTTCCTTGTTTAACAGGAATGTTTGGGGGGCACCTCAGGGATTGACAGTAATGGCGCTTGATAAAAATTGGAAATTGTTTCTCTATCGATACGATCCTTAACTAAGAAACGAAGACTTGGAAGGTGTTTTAAAAATTCCTTCATTTCATATTCCGACTTTTTCTCCAACTTCTCTCCTCCAACCCACTCAACAGCCACTGTAGAGATATCATGATTCACATATACGAATTTGACCAAATCTTCAACCATCCACACAATGGAAACCAAAAACACTATGTATCGAAATAATTTCAAGCGAATTTTATTACCATTACATTTAGGAACATGTAAATCGAAAAAAGGTTTCAAAATTTTTATCTTAACCATGAATGAAAGTGCTAGTCGAGTAGACGGATGTGAGCCATAAGCCCACGGTACGCCTTTCACACCATCCAGTGAGTCCCCCGATTTTGATCGGCTCGTTACCAGTAGCTACTATGACTTCTACTAACTACTCAACTCGTAACCCGTACGGTTCGAGACCTCCCTCGGTAAGGTGAATATCCTTGTGCCTATCGCCGCTATATCTACTATTTCGGCACTAGCCTTTTTCAAGGGGTTGAACTTTGGCATGCTGTGCTGCCTCATCCGGCCTCATAGCCCCTGTATGTGATTTCTGTTCAGCCTGCCTTCCATTGTCAGTACAGGCTGGCTTACTTCAGTGCAGAGATCACTCCAACCACTCCCGCATCAAGTGCGGACTTTCACTCTTTGAAACACTCAACTTCATGAGCTTTATTCATCATTCAAGGCACACACAACGCGTATAAGTCATGCTAAAATCGCGTTAAATTTGAAATATATACCCATCATCAAACAACCGCTTCTTTTCCTATCACTAAGGCCGCTCGAGTTAGGGCCAACACCCTTAGCGGGCGCGTCCCTCGTGTCTCTTAAAACAAACGCACGCCTCATACCCTGGACCGATGGGCAAGTATGTACCAAATCGTCCAGTAGGTCTATCAACCTGGTTGGCGCGTGGTTCTTACCTGTCTTTCCTATCTTTAAGTTACAAACTCAGTTTCTTGGAATATTTATATGACAGGAAGCTAAAAGGTTACTACCATAAAGAGGTCCTGAAAATGGCAAAAATTTCTCATAGATTTCCAGGTCTTTTTGCAGCAATTGGAGGAACGGTGACTTATTCAAAGGATGGCATTGAAGTAAAACCTATCCTAATGAGAAGAGGATTATTGATACCATGGCAAAATATCCAGTTTATAAGCACTATTCCATCAGTTGAATATGAACAGAACGCTTGGAAAACATATAATGGCAGAGACCTAATGGATAACGATGCCATAAAAAATTTGGACTATCTTGATTTTACAATTGCCTTACAAAACAGGCATGATTTAACCAAAAATTTAAGTTTGTTAAAGAAAATTTGGACTCGGCTTAATTTCCCAATGATAAAACCATTATTTAGGGCGGATGATACACCCGGCCCTACTGAAGGTTGTATCAAATACAGTGTTTCAAAAAACACTTTGAGTTGTCCAATTAAGGATTTACTAGGTTTTATTAATAGGTATGGAAAATACGGATTGGTTGTTTCATTCGATTAAAAGGTAGATAACAAACTGTATGAAGGGTGCTTGAGGATTTTGTAAATAAACATTGAATATCATCATCATAAAAATCATGTGTTGTTTTCATGTGTAGAAAACCTCATTTTTTGCACATTGACTTTTCAGTAACCACAGCCTACCACCTGGTTTTAAGTATACGTTCTACTTCCATTTACGAGTGGACACTCTCCCGATCATTAAGTCGTAGGACCGCAACGCTTAACCTACGACTAAGGTAGATGAATGGACATTGGTACAAAATTCTTTACCAAATACTGTTTATTATTTTCCCTCCTATTCCAGCTTTCCTGCCTGTTACTGTATCCATTGATAAATCCTGTCAATACGCTCTTATCCTATCGACTGTAGTCCTCACCGGGTAGTACAGGATAGTATGCTGGCCCTCTTTACTTAAGTTGCTTGACCAAAGACATGGGCAAGCTACCTGATAGTACGATAAAGTGTTGAAAATAATACTTTGTTTCCATCCACTTAATAAGTTTGTAATACGCTGTTTTTCAGTAATTAAACCTTATTTCTTTTCATGGAAGAAAACAATAAGACAACAGTAAACGAATACGAGCGTGAGCCGGTACCGCGGCAGGAGTGGAAGGGCTGGAAGAGCTTTTTAGGAATGTATGCCGGGGAACATACTGCAGGGACCGAGTTCATGATCGGTCCATTGTTCCTCACTGCAGGGGTGAGCGCGTTCGACTTGATCGTCGGGCTTTTGGTGGGTAACCTGCTTGCTGTTTTAAGTTGGCGCTATATCTGTGTGCCCATTTCCACTGATGTCCGTCTTACTCTTTACTACAAACTTGAGAAAATATGTGGCAAAAGCTTGGTCACTTTGTATAACCTTGCCAATGGAATACTCTTTTGCTTTTTGGCAGGTAGCATGATCACCGTGTCTGCAACCGCAGTAGGTATACCCTTTGGTATGAAAATGCCGGGTCTGAATGATACGTTACCCAACGGCCCGCTTTGGATCTTTATCGTTATTATCATTGGGGCGGTTATTTCTTTAGTAGCCGCCAGGGGCTATAATTCTGTGTCCAGGTTCGCGAATATTGCCGCTCCTTGGATGGTATTAGTATTTATAGCCTGTGGTTTAGTAGCCCTCCAACAGCTTAACGTCAATTCCTGGGAGGATTTTTGGGCTACTTGGGGAGAAGGGGGGGAACCTTTCCCAGGGCAACCAAAATTCACGTTTTGGCATGTCATGTTTTTCTCTTGGTTTTGCAATGCTACTATGCACATAGGCATGGCCGATATGTCGGTTTTCCGGTATGCTAAGAAAAACTCCTCGGGCTGGACCACAGCAGCGGGTATGTACATAGGCCATTACGTGGCCTGGCTATGTGCTGCTTTGTTGTACGCCGTGTTTTTGAGGTCTCCTGGAGCTGTAGCCTTGTTAGCCAATGGAGAGGCTCCGCCCGTTTCACCAGGTCCTATGGCTTACCATGCCGTGGGCATCACTGGTATATTCGTAGTTATTGTAGCCGGATGGACCACCGCCAATCCCACGATCTACCGGGCTGGGTTGGCTTTCCAAGCCATCATGCCCAAGGCCTCGACTTTCGCGATAACCCTTTTGGCCGGTGGATTGGCTACGCTTGCCGGGATATTCCCAGCCTTTGCTATGAAACTGCTCGGGTTTGTGGCTACCTATGGTTTCATATTATCACCCATTGGCGCCGTGATCGTTTTTGATCATTACCTCTCCAATAAACTGGGGCTACGACCGGATTATGCCGAGAAAAGTGGCATAAGTTTTAACATGGCCGTTATGCTGGCATGGGGGATCAGCATGATCTTTTATTATTCCATCTCCGAGATCAATGGCATATTTTTATCTTTCCTGACCTTACCGGCATGGATCACCTGTGGGGTATTGTTCCTGGTATTCAGCAAACTCATCCAGCAAAACACATGAAGAAAGCACTCTTTATCGCAGCTATCACCGGGCTGGTTTTGACCATTGTTCCCAGCTTGCTTATACATTTAGCCGGGGTATCTCTTGAAGAAAACAAGCAGTTTATGCTAGTGGGTACCATCATATGGTTTGTCTTTATACCTTGGTTAGTAAAAGGCAGGTAAAAGTGTATCTTAATAGCTTTTGCGACATCTCAGTGTTCTTGGCGGTCAGAATTTAAACCGTGAGGCCCGCCAAAGTACCACAAAGCCTAGTCTTTAAGTTAAGCCTCAAATGATCCGGGTACAGGATGAGTTAGGTTTAAGGTATTGATCAGTAGGCAATGGGCAAAAGTCAATAGGCAAAAAAATAGAGGGTTGGCGATTGCTCATCGCCAACTGCCGACTTTAAGAACGGAATAGGAAAAATGGTCAACCTTCTAATTATACTTAACTTAACACTGGGACTAATTTGTTAGATTTAAGTAATGAATAACGAGATTTTTAGTTTCAAACCTAGTACCAGCGAGTTGTAAAAGATGGGAGATCCACATCCTGTTCTAAATCCATTCAAAGCCATGTCTGTGGCAGGCAGGCGCAAAGAGCAGGGCACTAAGTCCCGTTTTCAAAGTCAAGCAACTGGTGCGGGTTTTCCAAACCCGTGCCCAAGTATATGCAGGTGCTCTGAACCTGCTTGTCATCATATTTCAACTGGGCGCTAAAACGTTGAATTTGTATGCTTAAGTTTCTATTGGCCGCGCAATAAAGAGTTCTACTGGCTTTTGCTCTTTGGTATTTCCCATAACAAGAGCAGCGCCAAGAGCGCTCGCCCTTTGTAATGACGTAGTAAATACCCTTTTACCAGTAAAATGCCTTGCCAGCAGCCAGGTAAAAATACGATTTTCAATAAACCCCCCGGTGATAAAGATATTTTCTATAGGCACTTCACCCTGTACATTTCCTATCGACTGCACCTGGCATGCTGCAAGTTTCAGGACTAGGTCATGATACGCCTCTTCGTAGCTTGTGAAGTCGGTTGGCTCTACATCATCTCCTAGCGGTGAAAGGCTGTTTTGGCATTTATGATACTTCACCAGGTCGAAATGGCTCCAACAACCTTTCCTGTCCATCAAATGTCGTATGATGCTTTCATCGGGGAGAATACTTCTATGATAGGTTATACTTTTATTGAAGTATTCTGACAGTTTACGATTCCAAACATCGTGCTCATTCCCAAGGAAAAGTCGATTGGCCATCACAGGTTTCCCTTCAAAAGAAAAATAGTGAAGGCTATCTTTTTCCAGGTCCAGCGGGCCAAGGAGGTGGTTGTTGAATGGGTTAAGCGCTATATTCCAGGTTCCTGTGGATAACAAAATAAAAGGATCTTGAGACTGTACCAAATACGGAATGAGTGCGGCGGAGCTATCATGAATGCCTACCCCAACTTGTATTGCAGGGTCTCCGGTGTAGGGAAATGTTGTACAGGTATTTACGATCGCCGGGAGCTTTGTATTGACACGCTCTTCCTGTACCCAAGGGTGATAGCCGTTACTTTGAAAACTCCATAATGCCGTATGACAACCAATGCTGGTAAGCTCTGCTACTTTTTTACCATGAAAAAGATAGGCCATATAATTTGGCAGGTGGAGACTAGTCTTTATGGAATCGTAGACTCGTGGTTTGACCTGCTTAAGCCAATACAGTTGCAAGCCGGAATTGAGCATGCCCAAGGCCGGCGAAGACACTTGTGACGAAAACTCCTCCCGGGGACCATACTTTCCATAAAAATCATCCTCTATTGACAGGGGAATGGGTTTAAGGTAATTGTAAAGAGGCGCTACGGGCTGATCGTTGCCGTCTAAATGTACCAAGGAGGCGCCGTAGGTGGAAAAATTGAGTTTTTTGACGGTAAACTCCCGGCTTTTCATGATGGTGTTCAACTCTGAGCAAACCCAGCTCGTAATAGCCTGTAGGTCATCACAAGGATCACCATCATCATCTTGGACCTCCCAGGTTTTATGCGTGTGCTCAGAGATGATGTTAAGCTGATCATCGAAAAGCAAAAACTTCTTATGGGTTTTGCCTATATCAAATATAACGGTTACATCCATGGGAATGGAACTAAAGGCCCGTACTGGTCACGGATGAACCTCTTTCCTTGACCAATGTATTTCGAATGCCCAGCGCCCGGAATACCACTATTGGCGACAATGCCCCACCTGCCCTTCTCCTAGCCTCGGCCACTAAGGCACGCACATCCGTACGGTAAGCCTCTTGCAATACTTCTTGGGCTAGCGTAGCGTCATTGGCCTGCTGGGCTTCGAGAAGTTTTGTACGGTCTACGAGCAATGCCTGTGCGTACGCGATCAGTATGGCCTCGATAGACTGTAGGAGGTCTTCCATAGGGTCTTTCAGGTTATGACTGGCATCGATCATCCAAGATGGGCGGGAAGCGGTGTTTTTCATGTCGTCGACTAGCTCGTTAAAAATAAGGAAAAGCTGGTAGGGCTTTAAGGCACCCACGGTAAGGTCGTCATCACCGTATTTGGAATCGTTAAAATGAAACCCACCGAGTTTGCCTTCCATCATCAAAATAGCCACGATCTGCTCGATGTTGGTGTTGGGCAAGTGATGTCCCAGGTCCACCAGGCAACTGGCCTGTGGTCCTAACTTAGAAGCTAACAAATGGGATGTGCCCCAATCGGGGATCACCATAGAATAGAAATTGGGTTCGTAAGGTTTGTATTCGATAAAAACAGACCACCCGGTGGGTAAATGTTTGTATATCGACTGAAGGGAGTCGAGTGTATTCTCGAAAGCAGTCCTGAAGCTATGCTGCCCCGGGAAGCTGGACCCATCGGCCAACCACACTGTAAGTGCTTTTGACCCCAATTGTTCGCCTATCTTGATCACCTCCAAGTTATGTTCAATAGCTTGCGCACGAACGTCAGCGCTTATATGGCTTAAGGAACCGAATTTATACGAGAGTGGTTGACCTGGCTGGTCCTGGAACGTGTTGGAATTTACGGCATCAAAGACCAGGTCATAGGATCTTGCCAAGTCTTTTATTGCTTGGAAGTCACTTGGAACATCCCAAGGAATATGCAGCGAAATCGCTCCGCTAGATTGATTCAAGGCATGCAACACCCCCACGTCAGCGATCTTTTCTTGCAGGTCCCTAGGTTCCCCACCGCCGGCAAACCTTCCAAAGCGCGTTCCACCTGTGCCTAGAGCCCAACTGGGGATAGCCATCTGGAAAGCTTGCAGCTCCTTGACCACGTCTTCCATGTCAATACCTTGGCCTTCCAAGTGAGCCATTGACAATTCTAATAGTCTTTGATGCCGGGGTAGTCTTTCTTTATTGAGCTTTTCAAGTCGATTTTTATCTATGTGCATATTGCTCCCTATTCTTGCCCTTCACTTACCGTGGGAATGCCGGCGCTATTCCCCCGTCGACGTTCAATATATTGCCTGTACTTTTAGAAAGCAAACCGCTTACAAACGCGAAGGTGGCGTTGGCAATATCTTCAACTTCGATAATCTCATTCAGCAAGGTCCGCTTGGCATAGTGCTTAGGCAACTCCCCGGGGGTAATGCCGTGGGCTTTGGCACGACCGTCAGCCCAGTCTCCCTCCCATATCTTGCTCCCGCTGATCACAGCGTCCGGGTTCACCACATTTACACGGATCTTATCGGGCCCGAATTCGGCGGCCATCAATCGTGACATATGGATCTGGGCGGCCTTAGCAGTACCGTAGGCAACATTATTAGGCCCGGACACCAACCCGTTTTTACTGGCAATGTTAACAACGTCCCCTTCAAATCCCATATCGCGGATGTATCCCACTCCTTTCTTCGTCACATCAAACTGGCCTTTTACAATTACATTTTGAAGGATATCCCAGTCCCTATCTGTGGTCTCCAGCATAGGCTTGGAAATGGCCAGGCCGGCACAATTTACAATGATATCGGCGCCCCCAAAGAAAAGATTTGCCTTTTCATAGGCACTTTCTACGGATGCTTTGTCGGTCACGTCCATCACGGCGTACGATACACTGTCTTTACCATACGCACTGGCAAAAGCTTCCAGCGCTGCTTCATCAATGTCTGTAACAAAAACACAAGCGCCTTCCCGTGAAAATTTATCCGCTATCGCTTTACCAATACCTCCCGAACCGCCTGTGATGATCACATTCCTGCGTGACAAAGGCTTTTCAGCTGGCATTCTTTGTAGTTTGGCCTCTTCCAGCAACCAATACTCAATATCAAAGGCTTCTTGTAATGGCAGCGACACATATTCGGAAACAGCTTCTGCACCTTTCATCACGTTGATGGCATTGATGTAGAACTCACTGGCCACACGGGCGGTTTGTTTATTTTTAGCAAATGAGAACATTCCTACTCCCGGCCAAAGCAAGATCACGGGGTTAGGGTCCCGTATCGCCGGGCTATTGGAATGCTTATGGGTCTCGTAATACCGTTGGTAATATGCCCGGTATTCTTCATAAGCCAATTGCAGCGCTTCTCCCACATCTTCGCTTTCTACATGGGTACTGGCGTCAAAAGGGAGTACAAGGGGTCGTATCTTAGTTCTTAAGAAGTGATCGGGACAGCTGGTGCCTAAGGGCGCCAATCTTTCAAGATCGTGGCTATTAATGAATTCCAGTACTCTTTCATCATCGGTAAAATGGCCGATCATTTTGCTGTAGCCAGAGCATAACCCCCTAAGTAAAGGAATAAGTTTTGCCGCTTGTGCAAGCCTTTTTTCCCTAGGTAGTGCTTCGATCTTAGCCCCTCCAAAAACCGGGCGTTTTTTCCCGTAATTCCGCTCCAAATACTCCGCTGCACTATCTATTTTGTCCAAGCTGTTCAGGTAGCATTCATAAGCCGTATCTCCCCATGTGAAAAGGCCATGACCTCCCAGCACGATCCCTTCTATCCCGGGATTTTCCTCGATACATTTTTCCAATTTTAGGGCTAGGTCAAATCCCGGTCGTTGCCAGGGGATCCAGGCCACCTTTCCCTGGTAGATCTCCTGTGTGATCTGCTCGCCGTCCTTAGCTGCCGCAATAGCAATAACGGCATCCGGATGCAAATGATCGATGTGACGATACGGTAAGAAGGCGTGTAACGGTGTGTCGATAGACGGCGCTCTTGAATTGAGATCGAAGATGCAGTGATTAAATAGATCAACCATTTCATCCTCGAAAGCCAAGCCCCTGTATATCTTTTTCAAATCATGAAGGCGATCGACATATAACCCGGCAAGTCCACTCCTAGTCAGTGTACCTATATCTCCCCCGGACCCCTTTACCCACATTACCTGTGTATCCTCTTTGTTCACCGGGTTTTTCTCTATCGTCTTGCAACTGGTGTTTCCCCCACCATAATTCGTAATACGCAGGTCACTTCCCAACAGGTTCGACCGGTAAAGGAGAAGGGCTACCTCATCTCCATCAAACTCAGCCTCTTTTTCTTTATCCCAGAGGTCTTTCACATGGTAAAAAGACTTTTCAAGTGTACTCATTTTATACTAATTTGAACTTGACCAAAAGTATCTAACCCGAGTACCAGGTCTATCCTGTACTATGCTGTGACCCCTCGATATTTAATATAACACCATTCATTGAAAAATTCTTGGCTTGATTAAAATTCTAAGTACTTTAGCTCGCTAAAGCTCAACGGGTATGAAGCCAGGCGCGGCAGGTATTATGAAAGGGATGGATATCAATAGTGAGTCCAGGACCCCGAAGTACAAGCAGATCATCAATTTCATTATCAACCAGATAGAGAAAGGAAAGCTGGTGGAAGGTGACCGGATCCCTTCTATTAATGAAACCAGCGAAGAATTTTACCTTTCACGGGACACAGTGGAAAAGGCGTACAGCTTTTTAAAGGACAGGAATGTTATCGTCAGTGTAAAAGGAAAAGGGTACTTTGTTTCTAATGCCGACCTGGTATCAAAAGTGAATGTTTGCCTCATCTTCAATAAACTGAGCGCATACAAAAAGATCATTTTCAATTCCATTATCCAAACCCTTGACACCAATGCCTCGGTAGACCTGTATGTGCACCACTGCGATAGCAACCTCTTTAAAACTATACTGACCAAAAAGATCGGCCAGTACAATTACTACATGATCATGCCCCACTTCCCGCAGATCGACCGGGAAATGCTGGAGTTGCTCCAAAAGATCCCGGAAGATCAATTGGTCATTTTAGACCGGATGGTGCCGGGATTGGAAGGAAAATACGGCAGCGTATATCAAAACTTCAAAAATGACATTTATAATGCGTTGGAGTCGGCTTTGGAGTCCTTGCGCAAATACCAAAAACTGGTATTAGTTTTACCTATCGATGAGATGTATCCTTACCCCCGTGAAATAGATCAAGGATTCCGTAAGTTTTGCGTAGCCTATGATTTTGAGTTTGATGTTATCGACGAATTTTCCCCGGACCGTGAGATCAGCAAAAAGGGCGAGGCGTTTATCGTTATCGAAGATACGGACTTGGTGAACCTGGTGAAAAGGGTCCGCTCCAACCGGTGGGAAATAGGACAAGACGTCGGTATTATATCCTACAACGAAACTCCTTTAAAAGAGGTGCTGGCCGAAGGCATCACAGTTATATCCACAGATTTTGAAAAAATGGGTCAGCAAGCTGCCCAAATGATCCTCGATAAAGATTTTAAACAGGTAGAGAACCCGTTTTCGCTGATCAAAAGAAAGTCTTTGTAAATATCCAATGGTCATTAAAGGTTTAGCGTTTCTTTGCGCCCTACGGGGTTAAAACCATACTCCCTTCCCCCAAATTCTAAAGCTTAAAATCCTATTGATAGGACCAAATTCGGGTCTTAAAAACGACCTGGTTTTCTACTTAACCGGGGCCTGCAAACGATTGAAGCCCCATACCACAGGATAGTTAACCCTGGCACAACCCCTAGTTTCGAATAGTTTTTCACTGTAGAAAAGCACGTATTCTAACGCTAATCAACCTAAGTATGAAACACTTTGTACTTTTTCTAATGCTATTGCTTTTAACGAGTGCATCGCTCATGGCCCAGCGGCAGGTCAGCGGAAAAGTGGTAGATGAATTCGGGGAGCCGCTGCCCGGGGTAAACATTCTTATGCAAGGTACCACCACGGGTACGGTCACCGACATCCAAGGTAACTACGCCCTGGCCATTCCGGGAAATGATGCTGTCCTGGTCTTTTCGTTTGTGGGATATATATCGGAAGAGGTGATGGTGGGGGTACAATCTGTTATTAACATTACGATGACCCCAGATATCGCGACACTATCAGAGATAGTCGTAGTGGGATATGGTGAACAAAAAAAGTCCGATCTCATAGGCGCGGTGTCCCAGATTGACGCCAAAGCCATAGAAGAACTACCCATCACTACCTTTGATCAAGCACTTGCAGGGCAAGTAGCCGGTGTTCAGACCCGCCAAACCGGGAGACCAGGAGGAGGGCCTGAGATCTTAATTAGGGGTATAAGTTCTATTGGCGCTAATAATGCCCCACTTTATGTGATAGATGGTTTTCCTGTCGGCAATGTTAATGATCAGGGGGATAATTTCAATTTGAACTGGCTTTCACCCGGTGATATCGAGTCCATCAGTGTATTGAAGGACGCTTCTGCAAAGGCTATCTACGGTTCAAGGGCATCATCAGGAGTAATTATCATTACTACCAAAAAAGGAAAAAGAGGGGCTCCGAAAATTTCATTTAGCAGCCAGGTGGGGATACAGGAAATCCCTCAATACGAGAAGCCCGACATGCTAAATGCTACAGAACTGGCTCAGTTTAGAAGAGAAATGGCCGAGGACCGGATCCGGTTCCAACGGAACTTGCCATTAGACATGGACGTACCGGAGGAAGATATACCTGAAGCTTTCAGAAACCCCAGCCAATATGGTGAAGGCACGGATTGGTACGACGAAGTCACACGAACCGGTGTTTTTCAAGGGTATGATATAAACCTTTCCGGAGGGACCGATAATCTTAACTATAGTATATCCGGCGGGTATTTTCAACAAGAAGGTGTAATACTTGCCACCCAGTTTGAACGGTATAACTTTCGAGCCAAACTGGATGCTAAAATTTCAGACCGGCTGAGGTATGGATTCAATGTGGCTCCGTCCTATGTGCTCAACGAAGCAGGTCAGACCGATCCTAACGTACGAAGTGGTGCTGCATTTTTTGGATCAGTGCTGTCAAGTGCGTGGGCTGATCCTTCAGGCAGTGTGTATAACCCGGATGGCACGTTAAGCAATATTGCCATAGGGCCTCTAAACACTATTCCTGTAGCATCCCCTGTGGCGAAACAACTCTGGCAGGTAGACGACAGGCGCACTTGGACCGTATTATTCGGTAATTATTTGGAATACGACGTTTTAGAGAATTTGACGGCCAAAACCTTCTTCTCTGCAAGTATTAGTGACCGACGGGTGAATAACTTTATTCCTTCCAATATCCCAGGCCCGGGGCTCCCTCCAGCCGTTGAAGGTCGTGGATTTGCCGATGCCGAGCTGATCGAAGAAACGCGCAGGAACTGGGTATGGGAAAATACCTTGCGCTATTCCAAACAGTTTAAGCAGGTACATTCACTGGATCTGCTAGCCGGGTTTACCGTAGAAAAACGTGAAAATGAGAACACAAGAATAAGAGCCCAGAATATTATAGAAGAGGAGTTCATCCTTCCTGCAAACCCGAATGTTTCGCAGGAAAATGTGGAAAATTTTACAGGTAGAAGTGATTTCACCGATAACGCGTTGGTGTCGTTACTTGCCAGGGCTAACTACACGTATGATGACAAGTATTTTTTAACAGCGACCATACGACGGGACGGATCTTCCAGGTTCGGCTCCGAGAATCGTTTTGGAAATTTTCCTGCACTTGGGGCTGCCTGGCGGGTGTCCAATGAAAGCTTTTACCCGGAAGGATTAAGACGCATACTCAGTGACCTGAAAGTAGAACTCGCCTGGGGATTAAGCGGGAACAATGCCATACAGAATTACCAATGGCAAGGAAACGTTGGACAAGTTAACTATGTCTTTGGCTTGCGGACACCTGCTGGTGAGGACCTGGTCAATGAAGCGCCCGGTAGTGTGGTCAATGGACTGCCTAACAATACCCTTACATGGGAGCAAACCGAACAATGGGACTTGGGGATCGACGTAGGGTTCCTCACGAACAGGTTCAATCTATCCATTGACCTATACAATACCTTGTCCAAAGATTTCTTGATCTCGGCGGATGTTCCAAGAACAACAGGCTTTAGTACTATTATTACCAATGCAGGCAGTATAAGAAATAAGGGAATAGAAATAGAACTCAGTACAAACGGCCTGGTCAGCCGCGGCAAGTTCTCTTATGACTTCAATATGAATTTTACACGGAACATAAACGAAGTAGAGGAGCTACTTACCGAGAGCCTGCTCAGGGGTGGAGCCGGTAATAACACGCAATTCACAATCACCCAAGAAGGCAGTCCCTTAGGTATGTTCAGGGGCCTGGAGTTGACCGGCTTATTCACAGAAGAACAGATCAATGACCCCACAGTGCCAAAATATCCAAATGCCGTTGTGGGATCAGTTAATTATGTCGATCATAATGACAACGGGCGACTGGACGATGGGGACGCTGATTACACCATAATAGGAAACCCACATCCCGATTTCATCTTTGGTATTCGTCATAACTTCAGGTATGCCAATTTTGATCTAAGCATTTTAATGAATGGAGCTGTAGGGCAGGATATATTCGACCTTAGCAAGCAGAACCTGGAAAGTTTCGAGGGGACATTCAATGTTAGGGCTAGTGTCGTTGAGGATCGCTTTAGGCCCGGGGATGATCCCGCAACAAAAACCATTCCCACCACGGTGATCGATAATAATCGATGGAGATGGCCCAACACACGGTCGATCCACAAAGGCGATTACCTATTGGTAAGGAACATCACGCTTGGTTACAACTTCCAAGATGTATTCACGGATAAAAATGTTTTTCAAAATGCCCGCGCATATATCAGTGTTCAAAATCCACTGTTATTTACAGGATTTGAATTTGGCAACCCCGAAATCGGGAGAGCTGGGGACGGGGCCCTGGTCAGAAATGTCTTTCAAATGAGTTACCCGAACGTACGCATTTACACCTTGGGTCTAAACGTCACTTTCTAAAATTAAGGTCATGAAAAAAATATACATATATATCGTAATTGCAGCTTTACTGGCGAGTTGTGAAGATTTTCTCGAACTGGAGCCACAGAATAATTTTACGGTGAGTGGCTTTTTTGAAAATGAATCGCAGCTGGAAAGGGCCGTCGCAGGTGCCTATGTAAAGAACAGGGCCATTCACGGCAGGGTACAGTGGAAAGTTGGCGAATTCAGGTCCGATAACGCCAGTTTCCAAGATAACCCTGGGGTAAATGCCAACCTGGGTTTAGAAGATATGGATTATTTCATTATGAGCGTGGGGAATGACGAGGTTGCATTATACTGGAGTGAGTTGTACGACGGGATCATCCGGTGCAATTATGTACTACAGAACATCGATCCTGTAGATTTTATAGATCAAAGGGATAAAAACATCCGGAAAGGGGAAGCCCTTTTTCTAAGAGTTTGGTATTATTTCAACATGGTACAACTCTTTGGTGATGTACCTTACGTGGTCAATACAGTGGAGACGTTGGATGAGGCGTTATCCGAAGAATTTGTAGAGCGTGTGGATGATGACGTTATTTATGACAGCTTATTCAACGACATAGACCAAGCTATTGAATTTTTACCCGTAGAACATCCCTTAGAAGAATACGGAAGGGCCACCCGCGGAGCAGCCCTCATGTTAAAAGCCAAAATGCACATGGCGCACAACCAGCGATACGACCTGGCATTGCCCGTGCTCGAAGAGTTAAATAGTCTCGGTTACGAACTATTAGATGATTACGAATCCATTTTTAACCCTGCCAACAAGGGAAACGGGGAAATGATCTTCGAGATCCAGTACTCCTTTGCCTTAGGCCAGGCTTCCAATTTCATTTCGCGGTTTGTCCCTTGGAATAGTGGAACCGATTTATTGGTAGGAGGAGAAAATGCAGGGGCAGGGTCCGGGAGAAACCAGCCTACAAAAGAACTGATTGATCTTTATCAAGAAGGGGATATTAGAAAAAACGTCAATATTGCCTATTATGTGACAAACGAGGGGGATTCCATTCCGTACATGGGTAAATATGCCTACCCCCTGCTAGACCGCGCTCGTCAAGACGTAAATTGGCCTATGTTCCGGTATGCCGATGCGCTTTTGATGTTAGCCGAGTGCCTGAATGAAGTCAACGGGTTTGATCAAAATGCGATTGGCATTTTGAACCTTATCAGGTTAAGAGCAGGTGTCCCTCCCTATTCTGATGCTTCTCCTGACCCAGGCCTGGTGCTTAACGGGGCGGAAGGTTTGAGAAATGCCATCGCCCGGGAAAGAAGGCTAGAGTTAGCCTTCGAAAATCATCGATGGTTTGATTTGGTGAGACGTGGTGAAGCGGTGGCTGTCATGCAAGCCCATGGCGAGCAGCAAAAGGCTGAGAAAGGGATTCTTGGCGAGCAATTGCCCGACGGAACAAGCGGCATTATCCCCGCTCAGGCCTTCACTAACATAAGGACGGTATTCCCTATCCCGGAAAGACAAGTGGTACAATTCGGTTACACCCAAAATGAAGCTTGGCAATAAATATCTTAAAAGACATGATATTATGATTAAGAAATATATACTTCTAATACTTTATATTACAGCAAGCACAACCCTTTTGCGTGCCCAGGTGATCGTTTCAGAAGATTTTGACTATACAGCAGGCTCTACTTTGGGAGGGTCTAACGGCGGCATTGGTTGGAGCGGAGCCTGGACCCTGTTAAGTGGGGATGAGCAAATGGTCATCGACGATACCTTAAGAAATTATCGTACAGGTAAAGCCAGTGGCAGGTACCTGGGTTTCAACGTAAACACTGACGCTACAAACCTTAAGAATATACGATATACAAGAACGCTACCCGCTGAGATCACCGATGATGGTACGGAATATTGGTTAGGATTTACGTTAGAAGTAAACGAACGTCTTGCTTCCGGGGTTGGCTTGTCCAATCTTTTGCTGGTGGATAATACGGACCCACAAAACAATAAATTCATTTTTGGCCTTCTTAATAGTGGGAGAATAGGGTTTGGAGCTGCGGGTGGTACCATACTACCTACGGATCTAAATCCGTACCAGCCTAATTGGCTCGTTTACAAGATCTCTTTTTCGGGCAATAATGATGGCGATACCATACGCTTTTTCGCTAATCCTGATCCTCTATTTGAGCCTGCCGATGAAGACGCCATAGCTACTTTTATCGGGGGTAAATTAAACACCGGGCGCATCAATGCCATAAGCATCAGGGCCGAGGGTGATTCTGTCATTAACGCAGTATACGACGATATATACCTGGGCAGGAGCTACACGGATATCCTGCCGGCGACGGCCGTAGATATAGCCAAATACCGGCCTGTCCGGGAAAAATTTGAATATACGGCAGGCACAGGTATTCAAGGCCAAGGAACGGCCTCTGACGGATGGGGAGGCCCCTGGGAACTAACCAAGGCACCCGATCAAGACATTTTAGCAGAGTCGATCGTGAACAGCAATATTTTAAAGATCACCAATGGCAATTCACTTTTCATGGATGCCACTACCGGGGATACACGTCTCACCAGGCCATTAGCAACAACATATGAAGACAATGGCTTAGTGTACTGGCTAAGTTTTTTTGCGGATTTTACGGATGCCGATGTGGATAACGGGGTTATGAATGTGATGTTGATCAATAATGATATTGAGACGATGACGGAGGCAGGGCCTGGCGGACAATTTGTAGGGATAGGAAAATCCAACAGCCCCGGCAGCTTGGGAGTAATGTCGTATGGCCCTTTTGACTTTGAAAGTAAAGTAGAAAATGCGGCTGTTGGCGGAAGGTGGTTCGTAGCACGAATAGAAACCAACGGCACAGCCGATGTCGATACTGTCCGGTTGTTTTTAGACCCTGACCCGTCGGTAGAGCCTATGGTTGGAATGGAAGACCTCGCCTTTGCCGCCCAAGAGCTTAACGGGGGCTGGAAAGCCATCGGCATCAAACAAGACCCGGGGGCTAACCAGTCACGTATCGATGACATATACCTGGCGCTTGATTACAAAGATATAATTCCCGATGACCTGGTGGCTGTGGCCATCCCATCACCGGCCTTCGAAAAATTTGAATATGATGCAGGCTCCATTGAAGGGCAAGGCTCCAGTGAAAATGGTTGGGGCGGTTCTTGGCAGTTAGTAGGAGGCCCTGCTCAAAATATAGTCGGTTCGTCCATCACTAATGAAGAAATATTCCGGCAAACTACCGGCAATTCTCTCAATATTGACGCCAGCCTGGGCGCAACACGACTGGCAAGGCCCTTAGCAGAAAGGTACCAAGATAATGGTTTGACCTATTGGATGAGCTTTTTCGCAGAGTTCAATAACACCACAGACAATGGGGTAACCACCGTAATGCTCATCAACAACGACCTGGAGACCATGGGACCCTCTGGGGGAGCCGGCCAGTTTGCCGCAATAGGAAAATGGGTAAGTCCCGGTGCGCTTGCCGTGGGTTCTTTTGGTCCTTTTGAAGAGTCCGTTCTTCCCGATGTTGCCGAAGGCACACATTGGTTAGTGGCAAGAATTGAAACCAACGGCACTGCGGCGAGAGACACGATAAGGCTGTTCGTAGACCCGGACCCTACTACGGAACCTGCCCCGGGCACCGAAATACTCAAGTTTGCCGCCTCAGAACTGAACGGTGGATGGGACGCTATCGGTATTAAGAACGACAGTGGCGTATCCAATTCACGGATCGATGATATCTATTTAGGAACAACCTTTACCGATGTAGTACCCGCTGACCTGGTCGATATCGAGTTCCTATTTACCGCGGGCGCCACGTACGAGTCTTTCGATTACCCCGTAGATGAAAACTTGGCGGGTAAAGGCACGCGAGCCAACGGTTTCGGAGGCCCATGGATACAAACGACAGGCGAACCTGTCACCTTAGAGGCCGGTAGCATTGAGACGGAATTCGCCGTTTTCGAGGGAAACAAGGCAAGGGTAAGCGCTACCACGGGGGAAATCAGCTATGACAGGTCTCTATCCGGTCGTTTTGAAGATGATGGGCGAACGATATGGATGAGCTTTTTAATAGATTTCGAAACTGTCCAGCAAATTAGCTCTGAAGGACAGGTTGTATTAATGAACGGGGACGAAGAAGTCGTAGGCTTCGGTCGTACCGACGGTTTTAACCGTTTAGGGTTTACATGGAATGAAGAATCTTTCAGCTTCATTAGCAATGCCACTAGTGATGATGAACACTGGGTGGTGGTAAGAATTGACATGTCTGGTGATGAAGAAGCAGAAAACGCATATATGTGGGTGGACCCTATCCCGGAATTACAACCGGCAACCGGCACCGCCATACCCTTCACTACACGTGACTCTGAAGTAAGGCTGACGATAAATGATGGTTTTGATGGTATACGCATTAAAACGGCGAAAGGGTTGCCGTTTGGCATGTTGGTCGATGAAATCAGGCTGGGATATGCCTATTCCGACGTTTCCAAGATCGAAGAAGAGATCCCCGAAAACTTGATCGCCAGGGAACAATTCCGGTATCCCCCCGGCGAAATACTTACAGGACTAGGCTCAGCCGGTGACCAATGGGCCGGCCCCTGGACCGTAGCTTCGGGAGGTGGCGGCCAAGCGATCGTGGAGGAAGGTAGTGTAAGCGCCAATGGGCTGTCTACATTGGATAACAAGATAAACTTTGTAAACAACAGTTCAAGCAATACGCGTTATGAAAGACGGTTGTCCACCGCCATTTCTGATGATGGCAACGGCTATTGGTTCAGCTTTATCGCCGACGAGGAGATCCCCGGTGACGGTGTGGCACAAGGTGGATTTTCGAACGGTTCAGAAGCCCTGGTCTTATTCGGAAAAAAGTTTGGCCCCACCAATATCTCGATATTGGACATTGCCGCGAACCCACAAATCACTGAAGACACAGAAGCGCAGGCAGATCCGGCTACTTGGTACGTGATCTACACGAAATTCTCCGGCGACGCCGAGCAAGATTCCATCTACCTGTGGCTCAACCCAGACCCCACCACGCCACCTGGTTTGGAAACAGCCGATGCCACCTTATTCACCACCTCTTTAAATGATGGTTTTGACGCCATCTTCTTCCGGACCGAAGGTGGTGATGGCGGCTGTTACCTTGTGGATGAGATCCACTTTGGTACCACATTTGAATCGATTGTACCCGTCGGGGAGGGTAGTGGCCCGGTCACCGGCTTGGACCAGTTACTAAACAATGCTTTTAAACTTCACAACCACCCTAACCCCTTCTTCAATACTACTACGATCTCTTATCACCTTCAACGGCCTGGGAAGGTACGCCTTTCCATATTCAACCTGCAGGGTAGGGAGGTAAGTATATTGTACGAGGGACAACGGTCACAAGGAACACATAAAGTCACTTGGGACGGTTCGGATAATTCGGGGAACAAGTTAGCAGCCGGGATGTATTTGTACCGGTTACAAAGTCAAGGTCAATCGGTAACAAAAAGAATAGTATGTGTCCAAGAATAACGGCATAGAAGAGGCGCAAAGATCGTAAGAAACCCAGTGATCTTTGCGCTTTTTACATTCTCCCAAACAATTTAGTCGATGGTCGATAGTCCATAGCAATCAAAACGACGCCATGGACCATCGACTATCAACCCCTTACAGGACACCAAAGGACACTATTCCACGAAATAGTCATTTAGTTCACCTATCTTTCGAGTTAACGCTAATTTACGGGGTGCATATGAGTAAAGTCAATTTTCTAAGCTGCCTAGTGCTCGCGCTGGTATTCGTCTTAGTATCATGTACAGATGAAAAAGGCAGCGAGGGCACAAGCAAGCCTAACGTAATATTTGTCATAGCTGATGACATGGGCTGGCATGACCTGGGCAGCTATGGCAGTGATTTTATAGAAACTCCCAATTTAGACGCACTGGCCGAGAGTGGGGTACGGTTTACGAATGCCTATGCCCCAGCCTCCTTGTGCAGCCCTTCACGAGCCAGTATCCTGACGGGGCTGCACCCTGTAGAAGTTAACATCACAGAACACATTCATGGTCCTTTCCGGCCCTCTCCTTCCCTTCCACTGATCACACCCAATATCGACCAAGCCCTGCGTCCCGAATTTTACACGGTAGGTGAAATGATGAAAAGAGAAGGTTACAACACCGCATATCTTGGCAAATGGCACCTGGGAGGCGGCAATGCCAGGCCCGGTAGCCAGGGGTTTGATCTTACCTATGCAGCAAACTACCACGGGCTGCCCAACTCGTTCTACTACCCCTTTTTCAACCATGCCATGGACGACATCAAAGCCGATTCCAAAGAAGGCGACTACCTCACTGACAAATTAACCGATCGTGCTTTGGACTACATAGCCGAAACAGATACCTTCTTCATGATGCTCTCTTATTACTCGCCGCACGTTCCCATAGAAGGCCCGCAAGATTTGGTAGACAAATACGTAGCTAAGCGAGGCAGCGACCATGGCCTTCCCAATCCACATTATGCGGCTATGATAGGATCCATTGACAAGAACATCGGTCGCATAGTAGACCAGCTTAGGGTACTTGGCAAACTTGATAATACCCTGGTGATTTTCACTTCTGACAATGGAGGCCTATCCGTGCAGGAGGTGCCGGCATTTGCCCAACACACTCCCCCGACAGACAACGGTCCGTTAGCCGAAGGGAAGGGTTATCTTTACGAGGGAGGCATCCGGGTGCCCATGATAGCACACTGGCCTAACCGGCTCACGCAGCAGGTGGTAGATGCCCCCGTAGTGGGAACCGATCTGTACGCCACCCTTAGCGATATTTTAGATGGATCGAATAAAACCTCCAATGGAAAAAGCCTGGTTTCCACCATCAACGACCCTACGCAGGAGCGGTCCATCATATGGCATGTGCCTCATTATTCTCCTCAGCATGGCAAACCCGCATCGGCGATAAGGAGAGGAAAGTACAAACTCTTGTTTTTTTATGAAGATGAAACTATGGCGCTGTATGATCTTGAGACAGACCCATCAGAAACCTATGACCTCTCGGAATCACAACCTATAGTAGCCGGGCAGCTATTGGACGAGCTCAATGCGTGGAAATTAAGATTCAATGCAAAAGAGCCGGTACCCAACCCTGTCTACCAGGGAGGATAAAGAAACACAGATCCATTTCTACCTGTTGAGAAATCATCTAAAAGACTATGATCTCATGACAACAACCAAGGCATTATTACCCCTGGTCTTCTTTGCTTTATACACGGAACTCCAGGGCCAACAAACTCTCTATGTCAATAACATTGACCCAAGACAGGACATGCAAGGTGAGGTCATAGATGCCCATGACGGCCGGGTGATACGGTTTGGAGATGTTTTTTATTGGTATGGCACCCGCTATGGGAATACCAACGGCTTCACTACCGCCAACCGGTACGTGTGTTACAGTTCTCGTGATATGCAGCATTGGAAAAAAGAAGGGCCATTATTACAGGATCAGCCAACCGGTGTTTATTACCGGCCACACGTAGTTTACAATGAAAAAACCAAGAAATATGTGCTCTGGTACAACTGGTATCCCAAACTTTGGGACGGGCAATTTGCCGTAGCCACCAGTGACACCCCCACTGGCCCATTTATCATCCAAAATGCCAATGTAAGGATGGCTTACAGCGATAAAGGATTAGGCGACCTGGGGTTGTTCGTGGATCATGACGGCACCGCTTATGTCAGCTACAACACCATTCATAACCATGAAGTGTCCATAGAAAAGCTGGATGAGCATTATACCTCTTCTACATTGCAAAACGGGGGTGTCATAGCACAGCATATGGAAGCTGGTGCCATGTTCAGGAGAAACGGTAAGTATTACCTGCTCACTGACTATACCTGCTGCTTTTGCAACTACGGCTCCGGCGCCCGGGTATATATCTCAAATGAGCCGCTAAGAGGTTATCAATATACGGGGAATATCAACAGGCACCCCGGCAAACTAAGTCCTGCCCTCACCGACGGCATAACAGTAGGAAATGTTTACGTGGAATTGCAGATGCAAGAAGACCAGTGGCAAGGAATACAAATCGAACTCCCTGGAAAAGAAGCTATAGATCGTGTAGAAGTATCACTTTTTACCGGAAACAGGCCCGAAAACTGTGGAGATGTTAGTAATCCCAGGGTGCACCCCCCTATAAACACACCTAGGTTTGAGCTAAAAGCACAAGTAAACAACACATGGAAACCTCTCCCTGTCATTGATCTTTTGACCAGGAAAAAAGCGCTAAAAGAAGACCTGGTCCTAAACATCGGACCCATCCTTACCGATAAGATCGTATTGCTACCGAGAACACCCGATCATGACAACCTGTATGTCTACGAAGTAGGCTTGAAAAAAGGAAACAAATCGGTCAGCGGGACGGCAAAAGCCTACCTTACTGGGCAATCTATACCACAAAGGCCGATCATCCCCGCACAGCAGACCTATGTTTTAGAACTACCAAGTCCCCATGGCCCTGAATTTATATGGATGGGCGACCTTTGGGGCTCGGCCTCGGACAACGTTAAGGGACATGACTACCAATATTGGAGCGCCCCCTTGGAATTTGATGAGAACGGACATATCAGGCCGATGGAGTGGAAGAGTCACTGGAGCTTGGAAATACCTGAGTGAATTTACCATAGACGTTTTAACCCCTACACTACAGGACAGTTATGTTCCACTATAATTTTATGTTCATAGGATAAAGTAAAAAAACCCATTCCCTGGATGCTAAAACAAAGGCTCACCAAACATTCTTCCATCCCGGCTTCCTTTCATTCCAAGGGAGTGACGTTGGAAGACGAAAAGCTGTGGGAGGGCCTGGTCCAAGGGAATGAAATTGCCTTTGACGAAATATACAACCGGTACTTTGATAAGCTTTACGTGTACGGCAGGCATATGACTCACGATACCGACCTGGTAAAAGACGCCATCCAGGAACTGTTTGTAGAACTATGGAAATACAGGACCAAACTTTCGTCGGTCAATTATGTCAAAGCGTACCTCTATAAGTCGATCCGGAGGAAACTACTTAAGCAGCTTAAAGCCATGCGTTCCACTGACCTGGTGAACATCTTAGACGAATCCATGCACGTCACCTATTCCCGGGAGCGTTCTTTGATCAAAGAACAAACCCATCAACGACAGAAAGAGATACTGGCCAAAGCCTTTGAAAACCTTTCGAGCAGGCAAAAAGAGGCGATCATACTGAAATATTACAACGATCTTTCCTACCAGGAGATCGCGTCTGTAATGTCTCTTCAAAAAGTAAAATCAGCTCGTACGTTGCTTTATCGGGCGGTTGATGTGCTAAAGGCGAGCCTTAAGCACAAAAAGATCTTTTATCACCCTATTGCCATAATCATAGGACTGGTATCGTTTCTTTTTCCTTACCTCTGGCCTTAGTTAAGTATCGTTCGGATTATCTCGATCACAATAACAAAACCTTGTATTCTCAATACAAGGTTTTACTTTTTATGGTAAAATTACGACCTGCAATGGTATCCAAACTGGACCTAGCCAAAATTATTGCTGACCAGCAACAGCTCTTTCATAAAAAAATGGATCGATCGTACTATCGATATTCCTATTGATTCAAGCCGGATCATCATAGTGACTGGGGTAAGAAGGTGCGGTAAAAGTACATTGATCAAAAAAGCCCTACTGGGTACTAATAAGGCACTTTACGTAAACTTTGAAGATCCGCGACTAATCAACTTTACTGTCCAGGATTTTATACGATTGGAAGAGCTTTTACACGTGCAAGATAAAAGCCTGCTCATATTTGATGAGGTACAAAACATCACGCAATGGGAGCTATACGCCCGTCTAGCACACGAAAAAGGGTTGAAGTTATTTGTTACGGGTTCCAATGCCAGCATGCTAAGCAGGGAACTTGGCACACGGTTAACAGGACGACATTACCAAGTTGAGTTATTTCCATTCAATTTCGATGAATTCCTTGATTTTTTTGAATTGGCAAGGAGCCAGGAAAGCTTCGAAAAATACTTCCCGTTAGGATGCTTCCCTGAATACTTGCAAGAAACAAATGATGATTACCTCCGGTCATTGCTCAAGGACATCATAACCAGGGATATTGCTGTTAGGAAAAATATCACCAATGAGACACAATTGACCCGGCTGGCAGTATATCTTATGAGTAACATCGGCAAGGAATTAAGTTATAACAAGCTCTCGAAAACCCTTGAAATCAAATCTGTCCGAACTGTGATCGACTATTGCGACTATTTTAGAGAAAGTTACTTAATGGAATTTATCCCCATGTTTTCCTATTCTATAAAAAAACAACTGGGTAACCCTAAAAAAGTATACAGTATTGATCCATCGTTTGCAAAAGCTAATAGTTTATCATTCAGTGCTGATTTGGGCAGAAGGCTTGAAAATTTCGTATTTAATAAAATACGTAGGGAGCACCAAGAGATATTTTACTACAGGTCTGCCAATACCGAGTGTGACTTCCTAGTCAAGCATAATGAAAAAATTGTCAAGGCCATACAGGTATGCTGGCAGATAGATACGGATAATATGGAAAGGGAAATTAACGGCCTTAAAAATGCACAGCAAGAAACAGGCGCGGACGCAGGGTTAATCGTCACAGCGGATCAAGAGGACACTTTGGACGGAATTCCTCTCATCCCTGCCTGGAAGTGGTTATGATCTGGATTCAATTAAAAAAATGACCGTCATTCGCACGGATGGGTTTTGAGAGGGCTCATTGCGAGATCCGGAATCTGCCGTGTCGTAGAACGGAAGCTACTCTCCAATCTCAAGGCTGTGAAAGTATTCTAAACCTCATTTTGAGCCTGGATTACCATGATTTTAAATCGAACGGATGTTTATCGTAGGCCTGGCTTTCATTCCTCGAATTTCACCTTCTGCAATTCATGTTCCTGATCATAAATTGAACGAACTTGTCTTCCGAAGTAAACCTGGGTAAAGTGTTCCTCACCAAGGGTTAAAGCTAAATTTATGAAGGTTCTCCAAACCTGTTACAATTCATTAAACCGCTTAAACCTACACTAAGCAGCTAAAAAATTTAAAAAAAAATCAAAAAAGTTGAGGGCATTTTAAAACCTGCCTTCCTCTATAGCAGTGTCCGGGTTTTAGAACGGGTAAGATCTTACATAGTAATAGCACCTTCTCTTAATAGGTTGATTAGCGTTAACTCGAGAATGTGTTTTAGGGATTATCCTAAAAGAGGGATAATCCCTTCATCAGGCCTCTACAAATGGAGATATCCCGGAAACCCCTTTAAGTCAACCACCTCCAAGAAAACATAAGTTAATGAGCAGACATTACAGGTTTTTTACAGTTTATGATTTTACACTAGACGATTACTTCATCCAGTGGGTCCAGTCACCCACTGCCGAGACAGACGCTTTTTGGCAAAATTGGATGGAAGAAAATCCCGAAAAACGGCCCGTCATTGAAGAAGCCCGGGAGCTGGTGAAAGCCATGGATTTTACTTCGCTGCGGCCCTCACAGAAAGAATTCTTCGATGTAAAGGCCCGGATCGATGCGGAGATCGCTGTACAAGGGTCAAACAAGGGGGAGCGTAAGAATTTGGGCAAGAGGTGGATGGCCGTCGCCGCCACCTTGATCGCCCTGGCAGTAGCCACATTCGTATTATATGATCAGTTGACCCCTGGCATGATCACGGAAACCACGGGGTTTGGCGAAACCAAGTCCATCACCTTGCCCGACAATTCAATGATCACATTAAACGCGAACTCTTCTATACGATACACAAAGGACTGGAAAAATGCCATGGTACGGCAGGTGTGGCTACAGGGAGAGGCCTTCTTCAACATAAAAAAGATGGCTCATTCTATGGAAAACGACACAGTCATCTTCAAAAAGTTCTTAGTCCATTCAGGAGCGGTCAACGTAGAGGTGTTAGGCACTAGCTTCAACATCAACAACCGTCGGGAAACCCCCGAGGTGGTACTGGCTACCGGGAAAATTGCCCTGCAAATCACCAATGCCCCGGATACTGCTAAAATGATCATGGTACCAGGCGACTTTGTGCAATACAAGCCCGAAGAAAAAGAGCTAACAAAGAAAAAGGTAGACCCGGAAAAATTCACCTCTTGGAGAGAGCGAAAACTTTATTTCGAAGAAACCACACTAACCGAAGTGGCAGAGATCATCGAAGCAAACTATGGTCTTAAAGTAGTCTTTGAAAATAGAAAACTGAAAGAGATAAGGCTAACAGGAACTGTATCCACAGAGAGCCTGGACACATTCCTCACCGTCCTATCTGAGTCCATTGACAAACCAATTGAGACAAAGAATGGCCAGGTGATCATTAGAAACTAAATCAAAACAACCGCACAAAACAGCAGGAATATGATAATAGATCTACTAAACCAGTCAAAAGCCCTAGGGATAGCAGTGTTTTTGCTTCTTTCCATAGAAGCTGACTCGCAAGTGGTTTCCAGGGCAGATCATTTGCTGGAAAGACAACACCAAGAGGTATCCAACTACCTCTCACTCAAAAAAGCCCTGAATGACTTAGAACGCCGGTTTGATGTCAACATCATTTTCCAAAGCAAACTAGCAAAGGACATCATGGTAAAAACAGGACACGTACAAGGCGAGAAGATCGATAGAGCGCTAAAAAAACTTCTAGTCCCTCATGGACTTACCTTCAAAAAGGTAGGCGCGCGGGATTACGTAGTTAAACCCGCCGAAGAGCCGGGCAGGGAGATCAAAAAGATATCGCGTAAATCTCTCAGCAGCACTGTCGAGAACACCATCAGGGGCCGGTTGATGTTGCCCTTGGAAAGTGTCAAAAAAAAATTTTACGCCAACCGTAATCGTTTGCAGGAACAAACTGTAACAGGAAAGGTCATTGACGAGTTTGGACAACCCCTTCCCGGGGTGAACGTACTGGTGAAAGGCACCACCACGGGGACGGTCACAGATATCGAAGGCAATTATACCTTGTCCGTACCCAGTGACAATACGATTTTGATCTATTCTTTCGTGGGCTACATCACAGAAGAAGTCGTGGTAGGCAACCAATCCATTATCAACTTAACAATGACCCCGGACATCACCACGCTCGGAGAAGTAGTCGTGGTTGCCTATGGAGAGACCACAAGGGCTGAATTAATAGGTTCTGTAGCTACCGTTGAGGCCAAGACATTGGATAAGCAGCCGGTCACCACTTTCGAAGAAGCTTTGGCAGGCCAAATCGCCGGGGTAAATGTACGGGCCAACACCAGTGTACCCGGCGGGGCGCCGGAAATACAGATCCGCGGCATTAACTCCATTTCTTCCGGTACGGCACCACTCTTCGTCATCGATGGATACATCTATGGAAATTCAAACAATCAACTCACCAACCCACTGGCAGGTATCCCCCCGGGAGATATTGAATCGATCACGGTCTTAAAAGACGCTGCTTCCGCCTCTTTGTACGGTGCCCAGGCCAGCAGCGGCGTGGTCATCATTACTACAAAGTCGGGAAAAGAAGGAGCCACGCGGGTGAGCTTCGATTCTTACGTAGGCGTACAATCCATACCCGGAAGAATGAAACCCAACGTACTGAATGCACGTGAGCTGGCCCAATTTAACCGGGAAAAATGGATGGACCGATACTTCGCCGACAACGGGGTGTTCCCTACGGAGGACATCTTGGACGAGAACAATGTGATCGACCCAGCCAATTTTGATGAAGGTACGGATTGGTTCGACGAGATCACCCGCGACGGCTTAATGCAAAGCCATACCATCTCCGCATCCGGGGGGAGCGAACGATCCAGCTACTTCATTTCCGCTAACTATTTTGATCAGCAGGGAGTGGTTACAGAAACAGGGTTTACACGCTATTCTCTCCGTGCTAACATTGATACAAAACTTAACGATAAGTTCAAGTTAGGGGTACGCATGTCGCCTTCGCAAGCAGTTTTTAGAAGAAATGGAGGTACAGACCCCCAAAGCGACGCTTTCAGCGTGGACGGTACTGTATTCACCAGCTTTTGGCTCGGCCCCGATGTGAGGGTACGCAATTTCAACGGCGACCTCGTCCCTTTCGAGGAATCCCAACTTATCAATCGCGTACAGAACAACCCACTTTGGGAACAAGAGGTACGGGAAAGCACATTGACCACCAACCAGTTTAACGCCAACACCTTTATAGAATACGAGCCCATCGAAGGCCTTGTGCTCCGGCCTAGTTTCGGTTTGGGCATAATTGCCACGAGGATAGCCGGTTTTAGGCCAGAGATGATTGGGGGAGGTATTCCCAATAACCTCAACGCACGTGCCCCTTCACAAGCTTCTTTTCAATACACGGAAAATTTCAGGTGGCAATCTGAAAACACCATTACTTACAATAAAACATTTGCCGACCGGCATGACCTGGAAGTGCTGGGAGGTTTAACCCTGCAAAGCGCAGAAGGATTTGGCCAGCAAACCGTGACGCAAAACTTACTGGAACCCTTTAAACTTCCCAATTCTGATAATGTCGAACGATTTATCGGCGATACGGACAACCCCAACTTTAACAATGTACGTACTTTTCCCAACGACGCCGGCAGTAAACTAATATCTTTCTTGGCCAGGGTAAAATACGATTATGAAGATACCTATATCTTCTCTGCCGCAATGAGGAGAGACGGATCTTCACGTTTCGGACGCCGGGTCCGCTATGCTAATTTTCCTTCCGTGGCTGGCGGATGGAGAATATCCAACGAAAACTTCTTCAAAGACCTGGGCATCGATGACATCGTCAATAATGTACTTATTGAAGCTTCCTATGGCGAGCTAGGCAACAACCGTATCGGTGACTTCCGTTGGCTCGGTGGTGTACGATTGGGTGGAAACGGGTATGTCCTTGGGGACCGCTTTGCCCAAGGAAGAGCGTCCGGGGCCGATGACCTGCCCAATGCAGACCTGACCTGGGAAACCACCGAAGAAATAGCCGCGGGGATAGACATCGGTTTTTTCCAGAACCGGGTGATGCTGCAAGCAGATTATTTCCGCAGGGACATTTTTGACCTGCTCAACAATGAAACCATCCCGCTAGTCACCGGCTTTGACCGGGTGTTTGGAAATATCGGCGACTTACGCGCCGAAGGCCTGGAGCTCACCTTAAGTACGGTAAACTTCGACAGGAACAAGTTCCGCTGGACCACCGACTTTAACATCACTTTCAACGAGGTGATCGTGACCCGGCTGGGAGAAGACAACACACCCATCACCAGGGAATCTGTAAACGGGGGCGACAATTTCTTGTTCCAACTCCGTGTGGGTGATCGACTAGGATTGTTTTACGGGCTACAGTACGAAGGCCTCTACACGGAAGATGATTTTGACGATAATGGCGACCTTTTGCCCGGTGTCCCCGGCTATTTCGGGGGAGGCGGCGCTCCTACGGTAGGTTCGGCCAAGTTCACCGATGTGAATGGAAACGGTGGCACAGATCGAGTGGGCGATGAAGTAGTCATTGGAGATGCTAACCCTGATTTTATCTACGGCATTAGCAACTACCTCTCTTACGGCCCATGGAGCCTTAAAGTGATCATGGCAGGAGCCGTGGGCCAGCAGATCTACGACCGCACCTTTGAATTGCTGAATAATTTTGATCCCGTAGGCGGTCGTGAAGACTTTAGCGAATTCAATATGCACCGCAACGTACTGGACCGTTGGCGACCGGGCGATGACCCGCGAACCAAGGCCGTACCCGGCACAGCCGGCGGCGACCGCCCTTGGCGTTGGGCCAATAGTGCGCATGTGAAAGATGCCGGCTACCTGTCGGTAAGGAACATTACCCTATCGTATGACTTTAGTAACTCGCTAAAAGAAAGCTTGCCTTTCTTAAAGAACGGCACCGTTTATTTCAGTGTCCAAAATGCCTTCATTTTCTCTCCTTTTGAAGGAAATCCGGAAGTAGGCCGGGCCAATGCCGGGGCGCTAAGGCCTAATGTGAACTTTGGTAGCTACCCCTTGGCCAGGATCTTCACCGGGGGCTTACAAGTAACCTTTTAATCATGAAAACAATGAAGAAGAATATACTTTTGATCCTTTTCGCCTGGGGTACCTGCATGAGCTGTAATGATTTCCTAGAGGTCACGCCCCAATCGCGCGTGGTACCCGCCGATTTCCTTGATTCCGAACTCGAAGTAGAACAGGGTGTGGTCGCCATCTATCGCCAATTCCGTAACCTTTACATCAACGAACAGTGGAAATGGACCGACTTAATTTCTGATAACACCACGAACGATACCTTGAGCACCGACGGCTTCCCCGAAGAGATCGACGAGTTCCTTATACAATCCGGTTTCGGACTAATAAGAACGTACTGGTCGAGCAGTTACCAAGGTGTTTATCGATGCAATATTGTGATCAACGCCCTGAAAAACCCGGACCCCGCGCTGAGATTTGAAGAAGCTTCTACACGTAATCGCGCCGAGGGTGAGGCACGATTTTTCCGGGCATTTTTCTACTTCAATTTAGTAAGATTATATGGTGACGTACCCTTGATCACCATGATCTTTGATGGGGTAGACGACCGCTCTACCTTTGCCAACACTCCCCGTGAACCCGTCAACAACATTTACGAACAGCTCATTATTCCCGACCTGTTGGCAGCTGTTGACCTGCTTCCAAATGAATATGATGCCCTTGACCTAGGACGCGCTACCAGCGGCACTGCACTTACGCTACTTGGAGAGGTATACCTCACACGTGGAGATTTCCCCAATGCCATAGAAACGTTTGAAAGAGTAAGTTCATTAGGTTACACGTTAAACACCAATTACCAGGACAATTTTGCCCCGGAAACCAAAAACGGCCCCGAATCGATCTTTGAGTTACAGTTTTCGCTACAAGTACCACAGCCCGCCAACTTCTACCGCAATTGGGTACCAGCGAATTCAGGGTCTTCCGTTATTCCCTCGATCGACGCACAAGATGCTGCCGGCAAAAACCTGCCCACCCAAGATTTGGTGGCCGCTTTCGAAACGGGGGACCGGCGCAGCGACATTTCAGTTGCATTTTTTGAAAGGACAGCCCAAGCACAAAGTGGTGAAGATAGTACCGTGTTCGTCCCCTTTATCAATAAGTATAACTATGAATTCATAAACGAAAGAGGCCTGGAAGGACAGGATATTAATTTCCCGGTATACCGCTACGCCGATGTGCTACTGATGTTGGCAGAGGCTTACAATGAAAATACACCAGGTACCGTAAGTGAATCCGCCCTGCTATTGATCAATCGCGTAAGGGTAAGAGCAGGGCTTGAGCCTATACTGCGTGGGGTGGACGTAGCTGACCAGCAAGACCTTAGGCTGGTAATCCTCCGAGAAAGAAGGGTTGAACTAGCCTTCGAAAATAAGCGTTGGTTTGACCTATTGCGCATGGAAAATTACTCACCAGGTTTCACATTAAACCTAATGGAAGCCCACAGCCAGCAAGAAATCGCAGAAAAAGGAGGCTCATTAGACCCCCTTGCCTATCAAAACATACGGCTGGACCTGGGTATCCCCCGGGAGGAAGTCTTGCTATACGGGTATGAACAAAACCAAGGCTGGGAGTAAAAATAGAAAACAGGCGAGCTTACTCACCGAACCATGGATTAACACAACCGGAAATAACGAAATAGGGTTCAGCAACCATTGGCCAACGTTGTGACGTCAAAGTTGGCACAGTTTGCCGGGCATCATACAGGGAATAAATCATTAAAAAGCACACCTATGAAAAAATATATACTCATACTATTTCTCTTTGCCACCTCACCGGCATTATCCCAGCTTGCCTCTGAAGGCTACAACTATGCGGAGGATACACAAGTCATCGGTGCAGGTGGGGGTACAGGTTGGTCGGGTTCTTGGACGTTGGCCACTGGTGCGGATAAGGTCATTTTACCCGGAGGCATACAAAATGGAGCGATCAATAAGGCTACGGCAAGCAATAGCCTGCAACTGGACTTTCCCCAGGGAGGAGAGAACGTTCGCATGAAAAGAAGGCTAGAGAATGCGGTTAGTGACGATGGCAACACCTACTGGCTTAGTTTTATGACTACCTACGGGGGCAGTGGCGCGGGGAATGTAATGCAGGTCATGTTGGTCAATTTCGACGCATTCGGCGCCAGCGGCGGTAACGGCCAGCTTGTGCGTGTAGGCAAAGGGGTGAACGGCTTGGGAATTGAGGGAGTAGGAACCTTAACAGGAACAGACTTTATTGGCACACACTGGATCGTGCTCAAGGTGGTGATGAGTGGGGACGCTGATGCCGAGCAGGTATTCATGTTCTTAGACCCTGACCCCTCCACCGAACCCCAAGAAATAGACGCCGACCTTACTGGTACGCGTGGACTGAACGATGGCTTTGATGGCATTGGCGTAAAGATCGAAGGAAGCCCGGGACTCCTGTCCACATTGGATGACATTTACCTGGGCAATGATTTCAGCCAGGTGATCCCGGTGGATTGGGAAGACTTCTTCCCATCACAACCCGCCGTCGAATCTTTTGACTATGGGCTAGGCACCGCTCTTGCCGGGCAGGGAACTGGCAACGACGGTTGGCGGAATGGCTGGACCCAGGTAAAAGGGAACGGCACGGAAATCATTGCAGATACGGTAGAGAGCGAATTTGTACTCCAAATCGGCCATCAACTTCAAATGACCCTACCCAACACACAGCGTGATACCGTCACGGTTGAGCGGCAGTTTTTCGGAACGTTTGTGGACGATAGCAGCACCGTTTGGCTCAGCTTTATTATGTCCTCTGACGACCTGCAAGTCTCCAAATCAAGCCGTTTGGAACTTTTGAATGGCGACCAGCGTGTGTTGGCCATTGGCGGACTGGAAGGGTTAAGTGAGTCTGCCGTGTTGTGGAACGGTAGAAGCCGGTCGACCGGCGTGAATGTACAAGGCAGAAACTGGTATGTTGCCAAAGTAGAATTTTCAGGAGATGAAGGTATAGACTCACTTTACCTTTGGGTAAACCCTGATCCTACGGTCAGCCCCTTAGAAGCCGCGGCAAATGTTACTTTAGAAGAATCCGGTTCAGAAAGCCCTTTTTTGAACCAGGGTTTTGATCGCCTTAGGTTAGCGTTAAGCGGCTTTGGCCCGTTTGCCGTTCAGTTCGACGAGATCAGGATTGGTTTTAGTTTTGGTGATGTAAGCAGGCTACAGGAAGAAGTGGACCCGGATCTATTGGCGCAAGATCGCTTCACCTATGGTGCCGGTGAATCCCTTACCGGGCAAGGATTCGCCGACGGCCAATGGGCAGGACCATGGCAGTCTACAGGGTCGCTACCGGATGGGGGTATTCTTTCCCCCGGCAATGTGGCTAGCGAACTCCCGGTGGCGGTGAAAGGGAATAAAATAACACTGGCCAATACCCAAGGATCAAACGTTCGCTATGTGAGACTCTTGGATACCCCTGTGGAGGACGATGGCAATGAATATTGGTTAAGTGTTTTGATGAACTTCGGAAGCACCGCCGATGGGGAGAATGTAGGCCAGTTGTTCCTCTATAACTCCACATTCACCAGTCCCGCTGACCAACGTTTAGCCATTGGAAAAAATTTTAATGAAGGGGGAAGGTTAGGCTTCTTTGATCGTGACCAAGGAGGAAGTGGTGTGATCAATAGTGAGATTTTTGCGAGAGAAGAGGCCTGGCTAGTAATGAAATTAAAAATGAGTGGCGATGCCGAAGCCGATTCCGCATGGCTTTGGCTTGATCCGGACCCGGAATCCGTAGAACTCGATACGGCCATGGCCATCACTAAAGTCGCTTCCATCTCCATGAACGACGGTTTTGATGGTATTTTTCTCAAATCAGAAGGCACACCGCCACTGGCTACGGAATTCGATGAAATACGGCTCGGCACTACCTATGCCTCGGTCTCCCCCACCGGTGAAGATGGCGGAGGAGGTGGAGGCCCCGTTTTGGGGCTCGAAGATGCTTTAGCTGACAATAGGATAAGAAATTACCCCAACCCCTTCTACACAAGTACAACTATTGTTTACACATTGAGCAGGCCGGTCCATACCCAACTTTCTATCCTTACCTTGCATGGTAAAGAAGTGAGAACCTTAGAGAACAGAACATCCCCTGCCGGCACCTACGAGGTCTCATGGGACGGCACAGATGCCAGTGGAAACAAATTACCAACAGGTATGTATTTCTACAGGTTACAGTATGGCGATCGTTCTATTACCCGGCGTTTGATCTACCTAGAATAAATAAACATTCTCTCGTCCATGGACATCATGGGCGGGAGTTCGCCATAGTTAGATAGCAAAACAATAATTTGCCATTTAGAAATGATTCAATCCATTTTACAATTTTAGAAGAACCAATTAGAATGAAAGCAGATCAACAGCTTATCCTCTTTTTCGTTTTAGCCATACTTTTCTCTTGCAAGAACGAAAGTGTCGAAGAGATCGACACCGGTCCACCAAACATCATCTTCCTTTTAACAGATGACCAGCGTTATGACGCCCTTAGCATCGCCGGTAACCGTGTCTTAGAAACGCCGAATATGGATAGGCTGGTAAAGGATGGAGTATACTTCCAAAATGCCTTTGTCACCACCTCGATCTGTGCTATGAGCCGGGCCAGCATCCTCACAGGCCAATATGCGCGGCGCCATGACATTTGGGACTTTGGGGAGAGCCTTACCACCGCACAATATGAGAATACCTATCCCGCCTTGCTTAAAAAAGCGGGGTACACCACGGGGTTTATCGGTAAGTTCGGGGTGGGGCACATATCGCAGCCTACAGCTGCAAAGTACTTCGATTATTGGCGCGGGTTTAACGGGCAAGGTTCGTATAAGACCAGCTACAACGGTCAGCCAGTCCACCTTACTGAAAAAATGGGCCACCAAGCCTTGGAATTTTTAGAATCGCAAAAGGACAAGGATAAGCCTTTTTTGCTTTCCATTAGCTTCAAGGCGCCCCATGTAGAAGGTGATCCCGGGTATTTTTTGCCGGATAAAGCCTATTCACAGCTCTACCAGTCGGCAAACATAGATAAGCCCTTCGCCGCCGATGATCAATACTTTGACTATTTTCCCAGTGATTTCATTAAAAACAAAAACGGCGCCATAAACGTGGCACGAAAGCGATGGCAGGACCGCTTTTCAACCCCGGGGAAATTCCAAGAAAATGTTAAAAAGTACTACCAGCTTATTCACGGTGTGGATGTTGTAGTAGGCAGGATCTTGAACCAGCTCAATACACTGGGGCTGGCCGATAATACAGTTATTGTTTTTACGAGCGACAACGGCTTCTACCTCGGGGAATACGGTTTTGCCGGCAAATGGTACGGCAGCGATCCTTCCATCCGGGTACCCATGATCATCGTTGACCCAAGGCCCGGCGCCCCGAAGGGAAAGGTGATCGAAAACGTGGCTTTGAATATTGACCTGGCCCCAACCATGCTGTCGCTGGCAGGTGTGCCCCCGCCAGCTTCCATGCAGGGGGAGGATCTTACCCCGTTGATGACAGGAAATGCACCGGGCTGGCGTACGGAATTCCTTTATGAACACCTTTGGCCTTCCTCGGACGCCTATTACATCCCGAGTTCAGAGGGCGTGGTTACCGAAAAACACAAGTACATGAAATACTTCCTCAATCGTGATTTTGACAATGTGATGTTTGAAGAACTCTACGATCGTTCATTCGATGAGCACGAGATCTCCAACAAAATAGAAGACGCCAATTATGCAGAGACCTTAAAAACCTTGAAGCAAAAACTGGCAGCGATGAGAGAAAACACTCGATAAAAATGGGAGTGTAGATCAATGAGACTGGGAAATATTTTTACCTGCTTTTTCGCCCTTTTAGCAATTCTCCACGCTTGTAAAAGTAAGCATAGTGAAGCTCTAAAAGTGGCCAAGCTCACCTGTGAATACCTAGAAAACCCCATAGGAATAGATAGATCAAACCCTGCCCTAAGCTGGCAACTCCAAGCCCCCGGTAAAGGTAAAATGCAATCTGCCTACCATATCTTAGTGGCTTCTGACCTTTCAATACTGGAGCAGGACAAGGGCGACCTATGGGACAGTGGCAAGATCTTTTCTACCGAACAACTCCATAGAAAGTATGACGGCCTACCCCTGCAAAGCTTCAAAAAATACTACTGGAAGATAAAAGTATGGGATGAAAATGGCATACCCAGCGATTGGAGCGCCGTAAACTCCTGGCAATTGGGTCCACTCGACGATGAAGACTGGGATGCTCAATGGATATCCCACAAATACGCCGAGGTGAGCAAGAAACGGGAACCCTTCAGCCGTTATGACAAAAGCAGGACCTTCGACGCCCGGGATTCTATGGCCATTTACCTGCGAAAAAAGGTAGAGATCAACAAGAGCCTAAAAAGGGCTACCGTCTTTATCTTGGGCTTAGGCTATTATGAATTGTACATCAATGGCCACCAGGTAGATGACCGGGTAATGGATCCCGTCTTCACAGATTACCAAAAACGAGTAAAGTATGCAGGTTACAATGTGACTACTGAGATCATGGCTGGACAAAATAGCATCGGTGTGATCTTAGGAAATGGATTTTACAACCTTGTAGAACCGGACCTGTTCCAAATGGAAAAAGCGAACTGGAAAACCCCTAAAAAACTGCTATTCAAGTTACAATTGGAATTTGAAGACGGATCCACCCAATTCGTGAACAGTGATGACAGCTGGCTATGGTCTACCGGTCCTATCGTTTATAACAGCATCCGGGGCGGTGAGACTTTTGACAGCCGCATTTCAATGGATGGATGGAATACAAATGACTATGACGTATCCTCTTGGCAAAACGTCGTCGAGGTACCCCCTCCGCTGGGAAAAATGTCCTTTCAATACATGCCCGCCATGCGTGAGACCCGGTCACTCAAAGCCATCGCCCAATGGAGTCCCAAGGAAAACACCCATGTATTTGATTTCGGTGAGAACTTAACCGGTTATGTAGACTTAACGTTGCATGGCAAGCCTGGGCAAGTGATCACCTTGGATTTTAATGAAGCGCTCAACGAGGACAGCACGCTGAACACTCAACATAGCAGTGGGCACACTTGGGGTAGGTTCCAGCAAGGTAAATTGATCTTAAGTGGAAAGGATAGTGATCTATTTGCACCCCGGTTCACCTACCATGGCTTCCGTTACCTACAAGTTTCAGGAATAAATACCCCACCGTCACAAGAGGCTGTTACGGCACGTTCCGTCCATATAGCATTGCCATCAACGGGTGATTTTGAATGTTCTAACCCGCGCTTGAACCAGTTACAAGCCGCCGTAAAAAGGACCTTGCTCAATGCCGTCCATAGTATGCCGGGGGAAGAACCCACCCGCGAAAAAATGGGCTGGACATTTGACGCAGGGATGATCACCATGGCCTCTTACTTCTATAATTTTGACGTAATTACTACCTACAAAAAATACCTTCAAGATCTCATTGACGCACAAGAGCCCAACGGGCATATCCCCCCAATCGTACCTACTAATGGCTGGGGGTTTATGGAGAAAACCAAGGATCAAAAAGACACTACCATCCAGTATGACGACCCTTGGTGGGGAGGTACAGTGCTTTACGTGGCAGAAAAATTATTCGAATTCACAGGGGATACCTCCATCATTGAAATGGCTTACACGCCTGCAAAAGCGTATGCTGATTTTGTAGCTTCTACTGCACAGGACCATTTAGTCTATTGGTCGCTAGGAGACTGGCTCGATCTTCAACAGTGGGCCAATGGGTGGGGTCCCGGGCTAACACCCATTGTACAAACGAGCACCGCTGCCAGTTTCTACCTCCATGAAGGGGTAGCCCGGTTCGCGGAAGTCCTCGGTTATCATCAAGTTCGAAACCAATACCGACAAAAGGCAGGTGAAATCAAAAGCAAGTTTAATCGTACTTTTATCAAAGAAGATGGCTGGTACGCTGAAAACAGCCAAACTGCACAAGCCTTACCATTGTACCTGGGGCTAACCCCACAAAAAGACCAATCCAAGGTCCTGGAAAAACTTTTGGAAGCCGTTGAGAATAATAATGATCATACCAGTGTAGGCTTCGTGGGGGTCACTCCCTTGCTCACCTACCTGTCTGACTTTGGCTATCGCAAATTAGTTTACAAGATGGTCACCCAAGAAAAAAGCCCCGGTTGGCTACATTTTGTTAAAAATGAGAAGAGCACCCTCGGAGAAAACCTGAACGCCGAAGGTTATGGCACAGGCCACCACCCGTTTGCCGCTGTGATTGGGTTTTGGCTCTATGAATACCTTGGTGGCATCCGCATCGACCGTACTCGTGATCACGAGATCACTCTCGATCCGGGTTTTGACACCCCGCTGGAGTGGGTACGCTGTACCACGGAAACCCTAAAAGGCAGGGTAGTCAGCAATTGGCGAAAGGAAGGGGATCTCATTTACTACCAAGTAGAAATCCCAGCCAATGCTACGGCTAGGCTGATCCTACCCACGGAGAGTAAAAGTATTACGATCAATAAGAAAGAGGTACCGGCCGGTATGAAGCAAGTGATCTTGAGACCTGGGAAACATCAAATCGAGATGGAATAAAGTGTAACAAGAATGAACCAAGCGTTAGGAATAAAACCAGTCCCTACTGAAAACTACAAACCAGGGTTTTTAGACCTTTTTGGCAGATGGTCTGACAAAAATCTCCGGGAATTGAACGCCAGCATCGATGATTTATCCCGAGTAAATCCCGAAGGTTCGAAATGAACCGGGTATTACTTAACACCAATGCATACAGCCAGTATTTACGTTGATGAGGCCCGTCCTTGATGCCATCTCCAGTGCAAGGCAGGTTTTTATATCCATTTTTGTTATTGGCGAATTATATACTGGTTTTAAGGGAGTCTCAAAAACAATGGAAAACTATTCGTGCCTCAAGCAGCTTTTGAATAAATCATCCATTGAGGTAATAACAGCCACTGTAGAGACTGCCGAGATTTTTGCGCACATTAAAGATCAATTGAAAAGACCTGATTGTCCTATGCCTATAAGATGTGTGGATTGCCGCCCACACCTTTGAAACAGCCTCTGTATTACTATCTTTTGACGATCATTTTATGCATATCGATGGCATAAGAATATGGGATTTTAAACTATCATAACTACACCGGGACAGCCCGGGACACCCTACACCCTTGAATTCCCTAGCTTTACCGGATGAAAAAATGCATAGTTCTATTCCTCCTATCTACCCAACTTTATGCACAAACCATCCCCCATTGGCAAAACCCCGAAGTGGTTAATGTAAATAAGCTGCCCGCTAGGGCAACTTCTATCTCCTATCCCACAGAGACGCTGGCCATTGATGCAAACCGGGACGCTTCGCCCAGGAAAAAAACACTCAACGGCCCATGGAAATTCAGCTTCTATTCGGCTCCTTCAAAGGTACCCGCTAACTTTTATTCACCTAATTTTCCAATCAAGGGATGGAAAGACCTTCCCGTGCCCTCTAATTGGGAGTTACATGGGTATGGAAAGCCCTGGCAGCGATTGACCCATCAAATATGGGAGGACAAAGGGGTTAAACAACCTAACATCCCCGCAGATTACAACCCCACCGGGCTATATCGAAAAACCATAGACCTGCCCAGGGATTGGAAAGATATGCAGGTCACATTGCATGTAGGCGCAGCTTCCTCTGCCTTATCGGTTTGGGTCAATGGCGAGTATATAGGCTATAGCGAAGATAACCGGCTGCCGGCGGAGTTTGACATCACCTCGTACTTAAAACCAAATAATAACCTCATCGCATTCCAGGTATCCCAGTGGAGCGATGGCAGCTACCTGGAAGACCAAGACCACTGGCGCATGAGTGGCATTACGCGGGAGGTATTTTTAGAAGCCGCGCCTAAAGTGCAGCTTTTTGATTTTGCCGTGCGCACGGACCTGGACGTGAATTACCAAGATGCCGAGCTGCACGTGAGGCCCGAGATCGTACTATTTGAACAAACGGATGTGGAAGGATGGACTGTGGAAGCGCAATTGTATGACGACAGGTTGCCCGTATTAGAAAAACCTTTAAGCATCGACGTGAAAGCTGTCCTAAATGAGTACCATCCTGAAATTGGAAATCGTCCTTTTCAAAATTTGATGAAAACCCACATCAAGAACCCTAAAAAATGGTCTGCCGAATACCCGGACCTTTACACATTGGTACTTTTTTTAAAAGATGAAAACGGGAAATTGGCCGAGGCTCGAAGCACACGGATCGGGTTTCGAGAAATAGACATCTCGGACGGCCAATTCAACGTAAACGGTGTACCTGTTTTGCTCTACGGGGTCAATCGCCATGATTGGGATGCCAACACAGGAAAAGCCGTGACCAAAGAAGCCATGCGCCGCGATGCCGAATTGATGAAACAGTTGAATGTAAATGCTTCCCGGTCGGCACACTACCCTAACCCTCCCTATTGGTACGAGCTGTGTGATGAATACGGAATTTACGTGATGGACGAAGCCAATATAGAAAGTCACGGTCACGGATCATTATTTAGCAACATCCCGGCTTGGCACACCACTTTCCTTGAAAGAGGTATTCGAATGGTAGAGAGAGACAAAAACTACCCGAGCATTGTAAGTTGGTCCCTGGGTAACGAGGCAGGTTTCGGACCTAATCATGCGGCGCTTTCCGCTTGGATCAAAGAGTTTGACCCCACCCGGCCGATCCATACCGAAGGCGCACAAAACATTTATGGCTACAATTGGCCCAAACCCGAGCCTAAAGACCGCATATACACCGATATCATCAGCCGTATGTACCGCCTCACCGAAGACATGATCGACCTGGCCACAAAGTCTGACGATAACCGGCCAGTCATTTGGTGCGAATATGCTCACTCCCAAGGCAACTCCACCGGTGACCTGGAGGGATACTGGCAGGCCATTCGAAAATATCCCCGCTTTGTGGGCGCTTTCGTGTGGGACTGGCGTGACCAGTTGATCTCCAAACCCAGCGATGATGGTAAAACATTATGGAAATATGGATCAGATTTTGGCCAAGAGCCTTCCGATCTCAATCCCATTCAAAAAGGGCTGATCTCTGCGGATGGAAAAATAAAATCCGGGGGCAGGCAAGCTAAAAAAGTTTGGCAGCGCGTGGTGATTACCCCATCCAACTTGGCAGAAGGGAAATTCTCCATTCTCAACCGGCATTTTCGAACCAATTTGAATGAATTTGACGTGGTTTGGCAAATCACTGGAGATGGGAAGGTGATAGAAACGGGAAAAACAACCTCCCCAAGTATCTCCGCCGGTGCAACCGGTGAACTCCTACTGGAGCTGCCAATTATCAAGCCAGGTGCAGGACTTCGATACCATCTAAAGGTAGCTTTTGTGCTAGCAGAGGACAAACCTTGGGCTAAAAAGGGGTATGAAGTGGCCTACGAACAATTCCCCTGGAAATACGTTCCACAACCACCCACCTTGGAAGCCGGCGAAAGACCTTCCGTGCAAGAAACAAGTGAGCTAATAGAAATAACGGCTAACAGTACGAAAATGATCTTTGACAAAAAGAGTGGCTTGTTAAAAGCCTATGGAACCGGCAATACTAACCTAATAAAGGCTACACCCACACCTAACTTTTGGAGGGCTCCCACCGATAATGACCTGGCCTCAGGCATGCTTAAAAGACAAATGATTTGGCAGAAGGCGTCCTATACCCTGCCCGAATTGGTTAAATTGAACGTGGATGAACAAGAGAAAAGGGTGCAAGTAAAAACCACCCACCAGCTTAGGGAGATGACCACCTTGGTCCATCAAACCTACACGGTATTGCCCAATGGCGATTTGGAAGTAGAGTACGAGTTGTTGCCGGGGACCAACCTTCCCGATCTACCCAGGATAGGTTGGCAAACGCAGCTTCCCGCTGACCTGGACCAGGTGACCTGGTTTGGAAGAGGCCCTTATGAGAGCTATGCCGATAAAAAAACCGGGATGGAGCTTGGGCAATACCAGCAATCCGTCAAAAAAGACTATACGTATTACGTGAGACCGCAGGAAAGCGGCAATAAAACCGATGTATATTGGCTGGAACTGCGTGATGAAAAAGGCGCTGGTTTACGTGTAGAAGCCCTTGACCATCCCCTGGGCATAAGCGTTTTACCTTTCACCCAGCAACAGGTTGAGAAGGCTGACCGGGTTGAAGAACTGCAATTTGGAGAAACTATCACTTTGAACGTAGACATCAAGCAAATGGGTGTCGGGGGTGATAATACCTGGAATCAAGACGCTGCTCCACACGCTCCTTTTAGAGTTCCGGCTAAAACTTACCGGTACCGGTTTATGTTAAAACTGATCCCATAAAATGGCAACAAAGTTCATAAGTATTATCTCTAGGGTTGTTTTTTCATCGTCCCTAAGCCTTTTTATAACCTGTTGTGCCAACGCCAAGGAGGGTGCTCCTGTATCTCCAGGAAAGCAAATAAACTCCAGGACCGATATTCCTTGGCAAGCCCATTGGATCACTGCGGAAAAAATACCAGGCCAAAAGAATGTATGGTTAGCCTTTCGCCGGACATTTAATGTAAAGGATACTGCCCTTAGTACACTACGTATCGCCGCCGATTCTAAATATTGGCTGTGGCTTAATGACAAGCTAGTGATTTTTGAAGGAGGGCTGAAGAGAGGCCCGACGCCCCAAGATACTTACTATGATCAAATCAACCTGGCCGGAAAACTGCAACCCGGGGGAAATACCATGGCGATCTTATTGTGGTATTTTGGAAAAGAGGGGATGAGCCATAAATCAAGTGGTAAAGCCGGGCTGATCGCAGAAATGTACCAAGAGGATCGTCTCATTTTACAAACGGATAGCACGTGGAAATCAATCCCGCACCCGGCTTACACCAGTGAAAGTGCCGACCCACAACCCAACTGGCGGCTGCCGGAGTCCAACATTATCTTTGATGCACGGGAAGACATACCCGGTTGGCAGAGAGCAGGTTTTGATGACACCCTATGGCCCAATGCCAAAATGATCTGCAAAGGCACTTGCCCCCCTTGGAATCAATTATTCAAGAGACCCATCCCCTTTTGGAAGGATTATGGATTACGCGATTACGCCCGTGCTCCTCGTTATCCATTTACAAGTACCGGCGATACTATCACTTGTTCACTACCTTACAATACCCAAGTCACGCCCTTTTTGAGAGTAAAGGCCACCGCCGGGCATAAGATTACTATGCTTACGGATCACTATAAAGGCGGGTCTGAGTACAATATGCGGGCAGAGTATATCACCCAAGAAGGAGTGCAAAGTTACGAGTCTTTGGGGTGGATCAACGGTCATAAAATGCATTACATCATCCCCGCCGGTATAGAGGTACTCGAACTGAAGTTTCGCGAAACAGGCTATTACACTACGTTTGCCGGGAAGTTTACATGCAGCGATCCTTTCTATACCCGGCTTTGGCAAAAGGCGTTGCGCACACTGTATGTCACCATGCGCGACAATTACATGGACTGCCCGGACCGCGAGCGCGCCCAATGGTGGGGCGACGTAGTGCTGGAGAGCGGTGAGGCCTTTTACGCCCTGGACCGCAATGCAGATGCATTGACTTATAAAGGCATGTTAGAGCTTATGAATTGGCAACGCCCGGATAGTACTATTTTTTCCCCGATCCCCGCCGGTAATTGGGATAAGGAACTACCGGGACAGATGCTGGCCAGTGTAGGATATTATGGCTTTTACAATTATTACCTGCATACCGGCGACCTGGAGGCCATTCGTAATGTTTACCCAAGCGTAGAACGGTACCTTTCCCTTTGGGATCTTGACCAGCAGGGTGTTCTTAAGCTACGACAAGGAGGCTGGACCTGGGGAGACTGGGGAGAGAACCGGGATGTGCCCTTACTCATGAACACCCAATACTATTTGGCCCTGGAAGGTTTTAAGCTCATGTCTGCCGCACTGGGTGAGTCATCTAAAGCCGGGCAAATGGAAGAGCAAATGGCAGCATTTAAGGACAACTTTAACCGGTTATTTTGGCAAGGGGACCATTACCAGTCGCCCGGCCATCGCGGGGCTGTAGATGATCGTTCGCAGGGCTTAGCCGTGGTGAGCGGCTTGGCTGATCCTGAGAAGTATCCTGCTATTTTTAAGGTACTACAGAAAGAGTATCACGCCAGCCCATACATGGAAAAGTATATATTGGAAGCTTTATTTCAAATGGGCTATCCAAGTTTTGCATTGCAACGTATGAAAAAACGATTTTCCCCGATGGTAGATCACCCCACCATCACCACACTTTGGGAAGGCTGGGGTATCGGCGCTAAAGGTTTTGGAGGAGGCACGGCAAATCATGCTTGGAGCGGGGGTGGACTTACCCTTTTATCACAATACGTCGCGGGGGTGTCACCGGTTGACCCTGGGTATGAAACTTTCCAAGTGAAACCCCAGTTGGGCGATTTAACGGAAGTCCTGGCAGTAGTGCCTAGTGTAAAGGGTGATATCAAAGTTCATATCCAAACCCTAAACAGATATGATATGCAACTGGAAATTCCCAAGGGTTCCAAGGCAATTGTTTTTTTACCCCCTGGGGCAAAAACGATTGAAATAAATGGAACAATCCTTATTCGTGATGGGGTCTCTAAAAGAGTAAAAGGCGTCACCCTTGTTGAAAAGGGCCAGGAGCGGCATAAGCAACCCGCTATCCAAGCAGACCCCGGCCAATACCATATCGTGGTCAAATAGCACTTTTTAAATCCCGGTTTTAGGTAGCCGGAATGAAGAATTAATGTTGTTTCTAAGCAAACAACCTATTTTGTCCTTGCGGAACAATTCCATGAGATAACCTACACCTTGAAAAAATCGGGCAAGGTGTTGGAGTTTCCAAAAGCCAGCAGCAACTGCTTACCTGTGGATTAAAACTGGGATAAAGGGCATCGAGGTAATTCCCAGCTCTAGGCGTTTACTCATAGTAAAACGGTCATAACTCTTGCCATTTTGGACTGTAATAAGTTGATCGTCCCCCGACAGTAAGTTTCTCTATTTTCGAAGAAGTATAGTGGCATTGAGCCCCTTCTCTCCTAATGTGAATAAAATAATGGCTAGGAAAATCTTCGTATACAGCCTCTTTTGCTACCGCGGTCTCGATTACCTCTTTCATTCGATCGAAGATGGTTTTTAGCTGTTCCTTTGTTAAATGAACTGTTTTTTTCATAGGATGGATTTTTGATTGATAAAGGATCTCATCAGCCATCCAATTGCCAATGCCGGCTGCAACCGATTGGTCCATGAGCACGGGCTTGATGTACGTTTTCCTATTTTGAAGGGACCTTTGAAAATCCTCGAAGGATAAATCCCTAGCATCTGTGCTAAGACCGACATGCTGTTGGTAATCCTCTATGTTTGCTGCCAGGTCATTCCAGCCAAATTTTCTCCTGTTTAGAAAGCCAAGGTAATATCCACTTGCAAATCGGTAAACGATATGCGCGTATTTCGGCCTAGTCCCAGGGTCACTGTAATACACTGGTTTCCCGGTCATCCCAAAATGCATCACTAGTACTTTATCCCCAGTGGTCTTCAAGAAGAGATATTTACCGATGCGTTTCGTTTCCGTAAAGGATTGACCTACTAGGGCCTCTTCGAATGATTCTAGATCTTTCTTAAGTAAGCGGTGATCCTCGCAGTCGATACCTGTGATTTTTTGATGTAATGAAGTTCCCTCGATATACTTTTTGAATGTCTCTACCTCTGGAAGTTCTGGCATGGCTCAGGTTTTTATACATCAACAGTGAAGCTTCCTAATGGTTCCAAAGGTTTAACAAGTAACGGATGAGTTGATCTTAGGCAATACTACCGCTCCTACTGGCCAAAAGAATACCTGTTTGAAGGACCCGTGGGCCGAACTTACAGTGGTCACTATCCAAACTGATATCTTTAAAAAAATAGTTACCCAGCCGCAGGGATTGGTTCAGGTGCTTGCCGGGGTGGAAGATGAGGCTGACGGGCGTTTTTACGATACCGGTATCGCACAATACTTCGTTTACCTTGATTTCTATGCGAAGGTGGGCTTTCAAGTCGTCATGATAGGCGTCCACTAGCAAATCATAGTCGCTTTTGTATTCATATAGGATGCCGTTTTCCACGTAGGTGTCTTCTATATATTGCCTGCGGGCTTAGCTTCCGAAGAGGATCACCATCTCTACCTCTTTAACGGTGGTGAGCAGTTTGGTGATGCCTGTAGTTCTTCTTGGTTGGTAAGGGGGGAGTTGTTGTAAAGCTTCGTTCACGGATGTAAAATACGGGATTTTTGAAAGAGATAAAGATAGGGAAATATTGTTTTGTGATGGGATAGCATGTTTATACTTCTTGATAAAAACCGGGCGGATGCCCTGGTAAAATAGTAGGTCGTAGTGCCGCTTCGCTCATACTACGGCCAGGCTGAGAAATAATACTCTTTGTATATTTGATATATGAACGAAGAACAAATAAAGATCGCTGTGAGCAACACCATGAGTGACTTTTACAATGATGTCCTGAAAAAAAGATTTGATCAGATCAACAAAAATATAACAGGAATCCATCATGAGGTTACTGGTCTAAGGCTCACCAGTGAGACTTTTTTGGTAAAGAATGTAGATTATTCAAGGCTGCAAGGAAAGGTAATAGAACTGGAAAGCCGGCTCAAAAGATTGGAAGGCAGGAAGTCTAAATAAACGAATAAAGTTTATGCCTGCTAGATTAGCTAACTTTAGCGTAGTCTTTAATTACCTCAAGGGTTCAAGTTTTGAACCCAGATCCACAAATCAAGGCAGTGTCACCCCCTTCGCTACACTTCGGTAGACAAATGTAATTGCCATATTTTTTCCTCCCAGGTGTCAACGTTAACAACATGGAATTGATCAAAGAACTAGGGGATAAATTGAAAATAAGTTTTCCACGGGATATATTGATTTTTTGACTTCACCTGATATCTAATGAAATTCAATACAAAAATTTCTGTCTTGCAGGTGATAAAAATCATTAAAATAGATAAAGTAATCCGACTCAAAGACTTTGAAACCTACAACATGATTTAAGAAATATAAGGGAGTTCCAAGAAGAAGATGAACTCCCGGAGACTTACGTTGAATCTGAACCTCTCTATCAAATCTCGAATTGTGATAATTCAATTATTGCAATGGCATTTAGCGGTATGCACATAGGAAAAATCTTTACGGTTGATAATGGTGATTATGGAATATGACACCAAGCTGGTACGTTGCCCGAATTTCTTGACAGAATCTTTGATTTGAACGAGATGACTTGTACACTGAAGAAATCGACGAAAGCATAAGAAAAAAGGACTTAAAAAGGTTGATGCTCCTTTTGGAAAAAGAAAAAGGTCTTTTGTCACGGTTAACAGCCTTGCTACTTGCTCAGCTTACGGTAATGACTCCCCCGCTAGGGAACTTCACGCTTTGGAACGCTCAACTTCATGAGCTATATTCACCATCCAAGGCACTACACAAACGATATAGCGCCTACCTCAAGTTGGCTTGCTATTTAATTTTTGCGGTATTCGACATTTTATTCAATCTTTGAACGTTGAGAGGCATGGGCCATACCTGGTCGTTAACTTCAATTATTTCGTGAAAGATCATAACCAACACAAATACAAAGGAATATTCAAAGGATTTATTCATCAATTGTTACAAGTAGATCTCATTCGATATTCAATTTCGAGACTGAGGTTTATCTATTTTGTAAAAGTGCTTAGAAAACTAAGAACCCTTGAAAGTCCTCACGAGGGAGTTGCTGAAAACACCATAGATCATAATCTAAAAGGAATTACAGATTATGCGGCGGTAAGACCCCTGGCCCTGATCAAACCTTTATCGGTAATCGAATCGCTTTCAAAGGACTCCAAAGTCCTTACCATTGGACCCAGGACGGAAGGTGAAATGCTTGCCTTAGTCGGATACGGGTTTTTACCGCAAAATATTGTAGGGCTTGATCTAATAACTTATTCTCCCTGGGTGGACATTGGCGATATGCACCAAATGCCATACAATGAAAATTCATTTGATGCAATACTTGCAGGATGGGTAATTGCCTACAGTCATAGCCCAGGAATTGCCGCCAAGGAAATGATACGAGTTCTCAAACCCGGTGGAATTGTTGCTATTGGTGTTGAATATGGGATCGACAACGCCAAAGAACTCTTAGGCTATATTCCCGGCGCAGGCAGAAAAACGAATAGCGTGGACCAAATAACCAAGTATTTCACCGATCACTTGGATTTTATGTATTTCAGCCATGGGATTGTCGATAGTAGAAAAAATATGAAAGGTAGTGTCCTAGCAATATTTTCCATTAAAAAATAGTTATCATGAAGTACCTATATTTTTCATTCTATTTCATAGGTCTATTACAGTACAGGTTATTTAATAGTACTAATAAATACTCATACTTGGCTTTCAGAAGACTTTATGGACTTACGAAAGGTGGAATAAATGAACGTTACTCCCGTAGAATTTCAAAACGAAAAGGCAAGTACAATTTTCCTCCCGTAACAACAGGCATCACAGGTGAACTTGATAACCAAAGATTAGAGGATATCATATCAAAAATAAAAGACCAAGGATATTTTATCTTTCAAGAAAAACTACCGGGATCGATATGTGATGAGATCAGGAAATACAGTCTTGAAACTCCTGCTAAAGCCATTGATAAAAATGCCTCCCAGTCTCTATCCTTAGTCCAATATGAAGCGTCCGATCCTATTGCGCCCATGTATAAATACAACGAGGGTGATTTGCTTAAAAATGATAGGCTGCTGGAGATTTTATTCGATGTAAATTTCATTCGCTTGGCACAATCATATTTGGATTGCAAACCATTGAATAATTCATTACTCATGTGGTGGAGCAGCCTGTATAAAAAATCAGCAAGTAGCAAAGCCGCCCAGTTATATCATTTTGATATGGATCATCCTAAGTTTATTAAATTTTTTGTGTATTTGACGGATGTAGATCACGATTCCGGGCCTCACTCTTTCATCAAAGGCTCACATAAGGATAAGCCAAAAACACTTACAGGCGATAGGAGGTTCAGCGATGAAGAGGTGCTTAAACATTATGACCCATCACAAGTTGTAGAAATCTGCGGAACAAAGGGCACTATAGCCGCAGTAGATACTTCTGGCATTCATAAAGGAAAGCTTCCAGTTAATAGGGACCGACTTATCGTTCAAATCGAGTTTACAAACAGCTTTTTTGGGCAAAAAACCAATAGACCTAAAGCGTCATTTTCATTAAACAATGAACTCCAAAAGGTTTATGATAGCTACAAGGAGGTGTATAGTAGATTTCAAACATGAAGTTAATAGAGTATATAGCTCCGCCGGTGGTAACTGGCTTAGTGCACAGGATAAGGATATTCAACCTGGATTTAGTTTCGTTTAGTTAAGCCCCAAATGATGTTTCGGACACAGTGTAAGCTATGTTTGAGGGATTCGGAGGTTCTCGAATCAGCCGGCAACCGGCAAAGGGCAGTAGGCAAAAAATATAGGGTTGCCGATTACTCATTGCCAACTGCCGATTTTAAAAACGGGATGGGAAAAATAGCTAACCGCCCAATTACATATAACTTAACACTAGGGCTACTTTTTTAGTAACTTCTCAATATCCGCAGGTATATTTTGTTTAGGGCTTGTTTTAGCAGCAATTCTCCTGGTATATCAACTTAGGCAGTTT
>JANQLQ010000045.1 GCA_028280565.1 Fulvivirga sp. | reverse complement strand
TAACCATTTTGGTGAAAGTGATTCTTCATCAAAATCAGCATTCATTACAGCTAATCCAACTAATTAGCCAATTTCCTGATCCCTATTGCATAATCTAGGCTTAACTGGGCGCCAACCCCAGCCGGATACTAAGTGGTCGGCTTTTTGAGATATACCGTGATAAGATTTGAATACATGATCGTTTCCTCATCCCTGAGATAGGCCATGAAATCATCTTTAAACTTTTGAGCGAGTGCCTGGCTTCCCAGTATTTTTTCAAACTGCGGGAGGGCGATCTCCATTTTGAGATCCCATAAGTAGTCATTCTTATCATCGATCTTGCCCAGTATTTGATGATAAGGCCGTATGTCTATATGTTCTAACTTAAAACCGGCCTGGAGCCCGTAATGATATAGCTTTTTACCAATGGATGGGTCAAAGCCCGTGGCCTTCATTCCCTCGATTACCTTATCAAAATTTTCGATGGTTTCAGGGTAGTGGGAGAGAAGCTGGCCGTCCAGGTCTTGCATCATGATCATACCATTTTGCTTGCACACCCTGTACATTTCTTTTATTCCTTTGACGGGCTCTTGCAGGTACTCCAATAAAAATCGGGTATAAATAAAGTCAGCCACGTTATCTTCTAAAGGCAGATCATAGATATTTCCTTCCATAAAAGTGATATTATCTAATGATTCACTCTTTTGTCTTGCTGCTTTTAGCCTTTCGGTGCTCAAATCTACTCCCCTAACTTGGGCTGAAGTATAATGGCCGGCGACCGCTGAGGCTATAGCCCCGGCACCGCAGCCTATATCCACAAGGGTAGCTCCTGTGTCTGCCGGTAGATAAGAAGCCAAGAAGGTATCTATAAACTCTTTGGGATCTACTTTTGCGTCCAATCTACCCGCCTCCCTGGGATCGTCCATGAAGTATTTTGGGTTTTCAAGGTCCAATGTTGCCATGTATATATTATTTTTTGGTTAAGTGGTAATTTTCTGTTTTTCTTCAAGGTGTTTCCTAACCTGTCCCGACGCTTCTACCAAGTAATTTTGCCATGTACTGATAACGGTGTGGTCACATGAGAAATAGTCATAGATCCTCATGAGTTGTCCGCCGAAATCACGAACTAAGTCCTCGTATTCCGTGTCTACCAATACAGGCATCTGTTCTAATGGGGAGAATTCATACTCTTGCTGGATATGGTGAAGCATATGATTTACAGCTTCATCCAGGATCCATCGTGGTAAAGTTGAATTCAAGATAAGTTCTGTGGCATTTTCTAAAAGGCTAAAGTTAAGCCCGAGAGAAGCTTTATTGACAATGGCTATTCCCAAGATCCGGTGGTGTTCATCTCGAAATACGATCACCTTCCTGCTCCTCGTCGTGTTGTATTGACGGTAAGTTTTATCAATTTCACTTAACTCAAAATCTTGCCCGTCCAGGTCTTGTACCCAGGCGTAAAACGAACTCCTTTCAGTGGCAACAAATTTCAAGACCTCGTCCTGGTTTTTCCTGCTTAAGGGTTCCGTAAAAATGGGAGACCACTGGAGGGTAGCTGGCCGGGATGGCACTTTAAAGTAGCTGAATGAATGCTTGAAACTATGAGCGGGACCCCCCGTATCAGCCAAGTATTGAAACATGTTATTGGCAAATCGTGTTTTAGGCTGGAAATAGACCTGGATCGCATTTCCACGGATCCCATGAAGGATATATAAGAAATGCAGTAGGATAGGACGAGTATTTCCCGGGTGATTTGACACCATGTGCTGGATACAGTAGCTACTCGGTGTGCTTCGCCAGGCAGATACTGACGCAAATTGATCACGGTCTTCGTTGTGGTAGGTCAACAATAAGAAATATTCCCACGGCAGGTTTAGTGCCTTTTCCCAGTTTTCCCGCACTTCCGGGAATATAGGTTGTAATTGTTTCTTCTTTCCAGGATAAAGAAAGTTGTAACGATCATAATAACTAAAAAGATCTTCTACGCTAATGTCATTGACTTTTGTATGTAACATAAAGTTGGGGGTTTAGATTGTAACTGATTAATACCCACTGTGTAACAAGAAAATGAGTTCGTTTTAATTAAATTAATGTTAAGTAATGAATAAAACTATATAAATGTTATACAAACAATTGATTATCAAATATTTACTATTCAAAACCAGGCAAAATTTAACTCACTAGCTACCTAGACTAGTGAGTTTTCAATAGTCTACAATTAACAGGGCTAGTAAGTAACCACCAGGGTGTAATTATATTCCTTACTAGCCAAGTTATTAGTATTATGATTCTTCAAACCAGTCTTCGGCGTCCTTCACCGAATTGAAAACCCTGTATAAGAGACCCATTTTCTTAAATTCAGGATTCTCTTTAAGATCATTGACTGATAGCTGTGTGAAAAAATTATCGTTAAGTACCACGGCAGTTTTTTTCACACCCAGTTTGATGATCGACGGGGTGTAGGTGTTTACGAACCAATCATTAGCTTTTGAGAACGGTCCCGAAAAGTCAGTCACATCTTCGATCAAACGAGTGGCTTGGTGTTTTCGGATAAGATCTAAGGAGGTTTCATGCGCTTTGATGATGTTGTCTACATCTAAAAAACCATCCCATTTGAAGAGTATAGTTGTGTCATTTTTAAGGTAAAAAGTTAAGTAAGGTTTTTTGTTGCCTGTTTTTGAAAGTTTTAATAATTCAGTCATTTTTTTAAATTAATTTACTAGGTTAAGATTTGCACCAGGTAGTTGAGATCAAGACGTTTTTAGTCGCCTTTTTCCCTGGATGCGTTCTCAAATAATGTTCTAAAAACTATCTACTTCAATATAATAGAGAAAAGGCCGAATTATTTTCAATGGTTCCTTAATCCCTGATCAACAGCTAGTTAGAATGTTAGACCTTTCGACACTTGTTGAAATTTTTTTGAATAAACTGAGATTTTCTTACATGTATTTATGCGGTTACTAAGTGTTAATAAATTATGTAATTGATTTGTTTAGAGATACTTATATTTTTTGTTGTTTAACTTTAACATTACTTTTTCTTTAAAACCTTTAATTAAATTACATAGAAAAGAAAACTTATGTATTTAGTGTGAAGTAGCAAATCACAATTTTGCCCAATTTATCCTCGGCATTTGCTATTCCCAAGGTTGTTAAATTCATGAAAAGTAGGGCTTTAGCATGGTAATTTTGAACGGCAGAACTGTAACTACGCTTTACGTCATAACAAACAGATGACATATAACAATTTTGGGTTTCAAAAGTAACAGTCATGGCTGAAAATATTGTATGACTCATGTAAGACAAGTAATGTTGCCAGTTGTCGTTGTGCCGACAGACCAGTGATCTTTGTATTGGAACTTGAGCCTACCCAATATGGCATGGCAGGTACCATAGGTCATTTTACTTTTCCTTATACATTGCCTTGTTCACTATGTGTATACTGTATACACAACATCATTATTTTTGCTCTTTCAAAAACTTCACCGCTTGTTCGTAGTTGTTGAAATACTGGATCACGTTTTTACCAAGTGATACCTGTTTGGCCGATAGTTCGGCGAATATATTGGTGGACAAGACCCAGGCAAAATGTTTGAGCCCCGCATGGATCATTGAGGGGAACCATACCGTAGTGACCCATTCCGTAGCTTCATGCCATGGGCCTATGACTTTTGTATTATCATTTAAGATCTTGGTGCATTCCAGGTCTTTGAAAAGGTCCAGGATCTCTTGCCCACTTTCCATAATTACTTTCTTATCTTGTAAGCCGATCCAATGGCAATAGAGTATACCGGTCTCACGGTCTAATTCAATCTCTACATTTTTTCTCTTAAGTAATGATGTCTTACTCATGGGATCGTTGACATCTTGTTGTTTGAAAGCCTCTTCGAAGTTAAGCGAAATCAATACGAGCACGATAGTGTACTGGGTACTGTAGCTTACAGATGTAATGATCTATTGTAACTAGGTGATAATATTTCACAATTGACCCTGGACTATAAATTATTTGCCTCGTTTATAGATTTTATGATTATTTGGAGATAGTAGAGGAAGCAGGCGAAAGTTGTTATTGTCCCTGTGATGAGCTTTTTTCTGTATACAACAATGGATACTTACATAAACGGTTAGGCACACCAATTTTAAACTGATCTTCAACCTGGTCCGCGTTTGCAACGCGGACCCATTGAGTACTGCAGGGCACTGACGCCAGCATTTGTAATGCGGGTACCTAACGCACACCATGATCAAGACGCAAAACTCCCCCTTTACAAAACCAGCACGAAGGTGTTCCTCAGCAAACTAATAGTAATACTCCCGGTGGGAACTCAAGTTTTAGGTAGATCTATACTTGTAAAAAACAGGGATTTAAGATTGCATCCAAATATCCCAAGCCCTATCTGCTTGTAAATGGAGCATTTCCAGGCCATTTTTTATATGCGCTTGCCTTTGTTCTCCTTTTTTTAAAAAAACGGTCTGGGCGGGGTTATACACTAGGTCGTAAAGATAATGGGAGTGGTCCAGCTTTGAATAATCCAGCTCGGGATAGCCATCAACTTCCGGGGCCATTCCCAAAGGGGTCGTATTGACCAGCAGCTTATGGTGTAATAACCGATCTTCGGTGAGATCTGCATAGGTGAGATTCCCTTTGCTTTGGGTTCGTGATACGAGCTGGTAAGGTATGGATAGATCTTCGAGCGCGGCCGTTACCGCTTTTGAAGCACCTCCGGTCCCAAGCACCAAGGCACTGATGTCCACTTCTTTTGGGAGCCATTTTTCTAGCGATGTCTTGAAACCATAATAATCCGAATTATGGCCGTGCATCTGCCCATCTACTATCTTTACCACGTTGACTGCCCCTACTTTTTGAGCGCTACCTGATACTTGGGTCAAGTAGGGAATGATCGTTTCCTTGTAAGGAATGGTTACATTGAATCCTTTGAGATCATCTTGTTTGGCCAATTCGGTGACCTGTGTGATATCTCCTAATTCAAACAGCCTAAATTCGTGATCCACCAAGCCTTCTTTTTTGAACTTCTTGGTGAAGTAATCTTTTGAGAAAGAATGGGCGAGCTTTTTTCCTATGAGTCCGTAGATTGGCATGATATCACCTCGTAGATCTTAGTTTGGCTACTTTCTCAATGCTCACTACGATAAAGATGCCTAAGGCAACAAACAAAACTGCTTGGAATACCATGGGATTTTCGGAAAGTTGGTCATAATATTCACCCGGCATGACGTTATCCGTTATGTAAGCTACTTGTTCGCCGTGTGAGTTTATCCTGTACTCCACGGGCACCTTCCAGGGCCAGACTTTATTCAAGGAGCCTATCATAAAGCCGGACAGCAGTGCTATGGTATGATCATGATACTTTTTAAAAAGCCAAGATATGACCCTGGCAAAGGACAGTAAGCCCGTGATACAGCCTACAATGAACGTAAATATGACCAGCCAATTCCGTTCGTTCAAAGCGTTGAAAATATACTCGTATTTTCCCATGATCAACAGGATAAAGCTGCCTGATATACCCGGCAGGATCATGGCACAAATGGCGATAGCCCCGGAGAGGAAAATGAACCAGGCCCCCTCAGGTGTACTTGCCGGGGTGGCTTCCGTAATGAGGAATGCTACCAGTATCCCCAAGGCTAGCGCCACGGCGGTGACAGCACGCCATTTTACGATGTTGCGAAGGACCAGGATCGCTGATATAATGATCAGGCCGAAAAAGAATGACCATACCGGTATAGGGTGATTTTTTAGCAAGAAGGTGATCACCTTGGAAAGAGACAGTACGCTGGTGGCAATACCTGCCAGTAACACCACTAAAAAGTTTCCGTTGATCTTCTCCCAGGAAGCTTTCCATTGGAATTTTATCAACAACCGGAATGCCTCCAGGTCAATGGCTTTTATACTACTGAGCAATTCTTCGTAAATCCCGGTGATCAAAGCGATAGTACCTCCTGAAACTCCCGGTACCACATCAGCTCCACCCATACCCAAACCTTTGAAATATAAGAGAATGGCTTCTTTTAATTTACCCATGGGTTGGTACCGTTACTTTTCTGCGGCGAGATTTAAAAAGTGATCGAACGTGTCGCCACGCAGGCCAAGGCGTATGGTCTCCAGCGGTATGATCTCGTTGGGAGCTATATTCCCGAGGTTGACATTCGCCCCAAGAAGCTTTATAAACCAGACCTGCTGTGCTTTTTGCGGAGCTTCCCAAATGATCTTTTCAAAAGGGATCTTGGTAAGTATTTCCTGTACGAGTCCTGACCTTACCTCGCCGGTACTCCGGAAGAGCCCTACGTTACCCCCCTCACGGGCTTCACCTATGACTTTCCAAGCTCCTGCGTCAAGTTCATCCTGCATGAGCTTGATCCACTGGTAAGGAGGTATGATCTTTTCGGCATCTTTGGAGCCAACCTCTGAAAGTACCGTTACCTGCTCTGCAAGCTTACTGATATACTCACATTTTTTTCCATGTTCGAGTTCAATAGAGCCGTCAGACACCTCTGCATAGTCAATACCATACTTTTCCAGCACCTGGCGATAATCATCGAACTGGTCTCTTACTATGAAAGATTCGAAGAGTGTACCACCAAAATATACCGGTATACCTGCCTCCTTATAAACCTGTATTTTTTCTTTTAGGTTGGGGGTAACATAAGAGGTAGCCCATCCAAACTTTACGATGTCTACATGGTCATGACAAACACTGAGAAAATCTTCGACTTCACGGATACTCAGGCCTTTATCCATGGCCATAGTAAATCCGTATTGCCTGGGCTTTTTGGTTCGCTCAGGAATATTATTCAGCGTATAGTTCATTTAAGGGTTGTCTTTTCTAAATTGATCTATGATTTTATACAAGGCTTTCTGAGTTTCCAATTGTGGGAAGAAATCGAAAAGCACGGTATGATTATCGAAGTCCAAAATTAATGCATTTTCCAAATAATTAAATGCTTCCTTGTATTTGCCTGCTGATATTAAATAGGCGGTGATCCTGTAGAAATAATCTGCTTCGTCCGGCGTCTCTTCTAATCCGTTGATTATCAGCTCGATAGCCTTGTTGTATTCGCCTTGCTCATAGTAGATGTAAGACCAATCCAGCCATATTTCTTTATCTTCCGGGGAGAGCATGGAGGCCTCCTCGTATGCATCTATGCTGGAAACAATGTTACCAACATTGCATTCTGCTTTTGCCACGGCCTTCCAGTACAGCGGGTTTTCATGGTCTAATTTCAAAGCCTTGTTGTAAAAGTGAAGTGATTGGTACCACTTTTCCTGCTTGTTCAGGCATTGTCCAGCGCCAAACCACGCCTCATCATACATATTATCCAGCTTGGCAGCTTTTTGAAAATACTTCAAGCCCAGGTCATACTGTGCTATTTTTTGGTAGACCGTGCCCAGCTGGCAATATACTTCAGGACTGGCCCCTTCTATATCCAGTGTTTTTTTATAGGCATCCAGCGCCTGGGTGTAGTTCTCCAGTTGCATGTGGGTATTGCCAATATTAAAATAGGCTGAAGCAAAGTTTTCTTCGATCAAAATGGCGTACTCGTAGGCCGATAGTGCATCTTCGTACTTCCCGAGTTTGTTGTAGACAATCCCGAGGTTATACCAGGCAGCCTGTGAGTAAGGGTCGGCATCTATGAATTTGTGATAATAGTCAATGCTACTTTCCAGCTCCCCGTTCAGGTCCAAGCAGTAGGCCAGTTCATATAATGCTCCTTCGTGGTAGATGTTCTCTTCAATAGCTTGCTTGTACGCCTCGATGGCCTGGTTATAGTCATCAAGGCTTTGATAGGCTAACCCCAAGCTGTAGTAAGCTTCGTCTTTGTCTTCTGTAAATAGTAGCGCCTTGTTATAGCACTCGATAGAATCGTGGTAATGGCCCAATAGGGATAGGATAGAACCTTTCAGGAAATATACCTCGGGATCATTCGGCTGGAGGGATTCCGCTTGTTCCAATAGCTCCAAAGCCTCCTCGTACCGCTCCAGGTTGGAGAGGATCTGGGCTTTGTTGATCAATAATTCCGTAGAGAAAGGATACTGATCATGGGCTAGGTTTACGGCCACCAGTGCTTTATTGTATTTACCGTTTTCTAGGTAAAATTCAATGATCTGTTCAAAACTATCTAGTTCGAAGAAGTGATTCGCTTTATTTTTTACATGATCTTCGAATCGCTTGATTAGCTCGTTCTCTTCTTTTTTTTTCTTAAAGTTTTCCGGCATTCGGTACAGTCGAAAGTTTGATCAATTTAGTCAAAAATTATTCTCAACGAAACAAGATTTGATCTATTTTGGGTATTGATTTTTTTTTAAAAACTCTCCGCAGGTCCACTCTAACGTCTCGTCTATGCCTGCAAAAGTAAAATTTAATTCTCTTAAAATCTTTGTGTTATCATATGAAATTTGATTTTTGCTCACCCGTGCAGATTCTTTAGTGATCAACGGGGTTTTACCTGTAAAAATCCATTTTAACTGCTCAAAAACGACAGTTATTCTCAGCGCCCAATAAGGCGCCTTTTTGCTTGGGGGCCTCTTGTTCATTTTTGACGCGGCAAGGGTGAAGAAATCTTTATAGCTCATGCCTCCTGCATTTACAATAAACCTTTCCCCGCTAATTCTTTTTTCCACCAGCTGCCGGACTATATTTGATACGTCACGCACATCAACATAGTTCAATCTTCCGTCAGTGTAGTAACGTTTTTCATCCCAAGTATATTTGAAAATTTTAGTACTACTGCGTTCCCAATCTCCCGGTCCTAAAACTACCGAGGGGTTTATGATCACGGCATCTAGGTTTTCCTGGATACCACGCCAGACTTCTAACTCGGCTTGATACTTGGTTTCGGCATAATAAGTATTCCATTTTGAGGGAGTCCATTGGCTGCTTTCGTCGACTATCCCGGCACGGTTAGGCCGGCCGAGTGCCGCTACGGAGCTTATGTATATAAAATAGCGGGTACCGGTTTTAAGGGCTAAATTGACCAGCAGGCGGGTGCCTTCCACGTTGACCAGGCGCATACGGCGACGGTCTTTTTTATGAAAAGATAGCATGGCGGCCGCATGTATGATACAGGTTACGCCTTCCATGGCCTCTTCCAAACTGGTTTGATCCAGCATATCTCCGTGCACTAGGCACTCTGCCGGGAGATCGTTCAACAGGCCCAGGTCACTGGAAGGTCTCACCAATGCTTTGAAGGCAAGGCCGTGTGCGTTTAACTCTTTACAAATAAAACTTCCTATCAATCCATTGGCACCTGTTACCAAGATCATACGTTAAAGTTTGTAGTTTATTAATGGTAGATCGAGGGCCTTTTTATAGTGCCGGGTGGTCATAGCTTCTTTAAGCGCCAGGAATTGCTGAAGATTATGACAATCACTCCCGATAAAATGTATTTTCTTTTGGTCAATTAACTTTTCAGCTAGTTTTTTAACGGGTTTTGAATAGTACCCTGCCAGCGATATGATATTCAGTTGTAAAAGTACACCCCTTTGCATGAGATCATCTAAAATAGAAGGATCATTCTGAATGTAGGAGTATCTTTCCGGGTGTGCCAAAACGGGTTTGTACCCTTGGGAGATCGCCTTAAAAATAAACTCTTGCAGGTAAAAGGGCTGGTTCATAAAACTTGTCTCGAATAGGAGATAACGGTCTCCAAAGGATAACAACTTTTTAGGGGTATTGTCTAGTTTCTCCAGTAAGATTTCGTCAAGATAGTATTCTGCCGCCGCCTGGATATCAATGTCCACATCATCCAAGGTTAACTTTTCTTTTACCCACGATAACTTTCCTAGTATAGTTTCCTCTTCATTGGGATAGAGATCACTCATGATATGCGGAGTGGTGTAGAGTTTCCTAGTCCCAATCTCGTAAAATTGTTTAAGTATTTCCAAGGTTTCTTCGTAGGATTTGGTACCGTCGTCGAGCCCGGGGAGAAGATGCGAGTGGATATCAGGCGGGTATGCCGGGAGGGATGTCTTTTTTTTGAATAGTGGGAGCAACGTAGATAAGTCTAGGTTAAACTTGTTTTTTTACCGCAAGGCTTTTTTCATCGTAGTACCCGTACCCGTACCCATTTCCCGAGGTTTTAGGTACTGCATTGAGTATCACGGAAATGTTTTTGAATTGATTTACCCTCACTAGCCGTTCTAATGTTTTCAGGAAAGCTTTACGAGAATAATTAGCCCGGACAATGTAAATGGCCAGGTCTGCTTTCTTCATGGCTAAGATACCGTCTGTTACCAAGCCTGCCGGGGGGGTGTCTAAGATGACCAGGTCATAGATCTTTTGCAAGTTAGAAATAAGGTCATCAAACTCCGGGTTCAGCATCAATTCAGACGGGTTTGGCGGGGTAGGCCCTGCAGGGATATAATGTAAATTATCGATCCTGGTCTTGGAGATACATTCATCTATCGTGTGTTTATTGATCAATATGGTGCTTACTCCTTTATCATTGATCGCTCCATTACCGTTATTGAAAGACAAATGTACCCTAGGCTTCCGCATATCCAGGTCTACTACTACTACCTTTTTCTTAGAGAGGGCTATGATGCCTCCTAAGTTCACCGCTATAAACGTTTTTCCTTCCCCGCTTATGGTGGAGGTTACAGAGATCACCCGCTGCTTATCCTTGTTCAGCATGAACTCAATGTTTGTACGTACCGATCGTAAGGCCTCACTTACGGCTGATTTAGGTCTTTTATCTATGATCAGGCTGGTCACCTCCATTTTATCCGAGGTTTTGGTGACAGCGCCGAGTATAGGGGTAGAAACATTTTTTTCTAGCTCCTGGAACGTCGTTATTTTATTATGAAGCAGGTAACGGAAGCTAAGAAAAATAAAACTTAGGATAAGGCCGCCTACAAAGCCAATACCCATGATTATTACTTTTTTGGGTTTGATGGGCGCTGTGGGTAAAGTAGCTGGGGATAAGATCTTAAACTGCGTGGTGGTGCCGGCTTCAGCGATCTGGAATTCTGCTTTGCTTTGCATCAGCGATAGGTAGAACTCTTCATAAAGCTCGAAAAATCTTTTTTTCTTGTTGAATTCGGTGTTCTTACCCGGTAGTTTTTCAAAATCGTTTTGAAGTATGTTTTTTCGTTTAGTTATTTCAGCGATGTTATCGCGGTACCTTTGGCGTAATTCTGACAGGTTGTTAGACAGGGCACTTATTAATCGTTCAATTTCTTTTTCTTTTTTGGTCAAGGCAAAAGTGGTCTCGGTGTAAGATAATCTTAACCGGTCTCGTTCCAGCATGAGCTCATTAAGGGCTTCAATATTATCACGGATAAATTTTGGGAACTGATCATAACTAGCTTCCGTAAACTCTTGCGTGTCAAGCGCGCTGAGAAAAAGATCTATGTTTTGTATTTTATCATTTAATCCAAGTTGTTGAGAATCTAATTCATTGATAATGATAATGATATTCTTTAGGTCCTCGTCGAGATCATTGGTCCTGTTTTCAATGGTAAAGTTTTCAAAATAGTTTTCGTACTGTTCTAGCTGGTCCTCGATTTGCCCCAGTTCGCCATTAAGCCATTCTATTTTTTGTTTGTTTTCCCGGTTTTTTTCTTCTTGGGAGTATTGTAAATAAAGACTATCAATGGTATTGACCAAATCACGCGCTTTATACCGGTTAAAATCCCTTAACGCAATTTTGATAGTGTTGGCATTTAGGTTCAGCGGTTCTACCACTAAATTCTGCTCAAAATATGAGATCAGGCTGGCCCGGCTATTGAGGATGAAAAAAAAACGGGTGTCGGCGCCTTCCCGGTAATAATCTGTGAGTTGTAAAGAAAAATTGAGCAACGGGTGGGTCACCAACTCACCTACACCGTATTCGCTGGCGCCTGACATATCTTCGCTGTCAAAGTTCACTTTGAACCGTTGTCGGTCGATCAGTTCGATATGTATTTTTTGATCATAAATGGCTGGATCTTTTAGGATGTAATCCACCTTAAAGGGTGAGCTCATGTACTTCTCGTCATTCAGTACGTTCCCCTCGGTGAAGTAGGCTATGCCCAGGTCGAAGTTATCAATGATCTTATTGAAAAATAATTTGGATTGGATCAGTTCTATCTCACCCGATATTACATTGAGATTGGTATTATCAGTAAAGTTGGTAAGCCCTAGTTCGGTAGCATTCGTGTCTACATCCAGTTTTAATTCCGAGGTGGATTCAAACAAGGGTTTAGTCCAGCGGATCACGAGATAGGCGGTAGTGAGCGTGCTGCCGAAGATCAGGATGATCCACACCAGGTTCTTAGTCAATACCGCCAGGGCCTTGTCGAGGTCGATCGCTTGGTAATCTTCCCTATTTTCGGCTAGCTTGTTCACTGGTTAAGACTTATGATCACCACGACTAAGGATAGTACGCTGGCCACGATAGAAATAGCGGGTCCATTATCCCTGAGAAATTCGTTGAAGGGCCGCCTTATCGGTTCTACGTAGATGATATCCCCGGATTTTACGATGTAATTGGATTGCATAAATGCCTCAACCGTAGAAAAATCGATCAAGAATACCTCCTTGTCACGTATAAGCCGCATATTGGTTGCAGATGCGTCATTGTCAACAGCCTGTGCCAATGCCAATATTTCTGATACCCGGGTGTTTTCATTTTCAATAGGGATGACTTGCCCCTCGGATGCTCCGAGTACTACCACACGTTTATTCGTGTATTTTAGACGAACATACGGCTCAGTATAGTAGGCTGCATAGCGCTCCTCCAAGAGCTTTTCGGCTTCATAAACCTTAAGCCCGGCAAGATGCAGGCTCCCCACCATTGGGAGCGTTATCATGCCATCTTCCCTGACCTCGTAGACCAATTCAGGGCGGGCATTGTTGCCGTCCCGGTTATTTTCAGCCAGCTCAAACTCAGGGTCAATGATCCGCTCGCCTTTTTGTGTATATACTTTCAGCTCTAGCTTATCATTAGGCTGCAAGGTATAATTAGTCAACACATTGTCTGCGTTAGCTTCCATATAAGGTGGGGTCCCTTCCTGTTGAAACATAAGGTTTTGCCTGTAAGACTTACAAGACTGGAAAAGTATCAATATACCAGCAACGAGGACCATCCCCCTGGGAGGTTTAAAATATATCGTCACCTAATTACTTCTGTGTAAATAAAAGTTCATTTAGTAAGGGCAAAGATCGTAAATTATAAAAAATCCCCTATACTGGGCGAATATAAACTGTGTAGAACTAAAAGCAGGAGCTTTGTAAGGAAAGATTTACTTTTTTAACTCTAAAATGGCCTCTAAGTATTTTTCGATCACCAAGGACTCATTAAACTCTTTTTCCATCTTCTTCCTCCCGTTTTCACCAAACCTTTTGATCTGGAAATCACTCCTGTTCATCATATCCTTCATTTTTTCAGCCAGGTCGTCCGGGTTTTTGAGCTTGCAGAGTAGCCCGTTATGTTCGTGTTCTACCACACTTTTACATCCCGGTACGTCGGTAGCTACGATAGGCTTTGCTGAGCTGGCTGCTTCTAATAGTGTTCGGGGTGTACCCTCTCGGTAAGAGGGCAGAACGATACAATCCGCACTGTGGATATAAGGCCTTACGTCATCCGTAGTTCCTAAATACTCAACGGTCTCATTTTCAATCCAACCATCAATGATGGTGGGGTCGATCCCCCTGCGGTGCTCTGCATCTTTTGCTCCGAGCAATTGGAATTTGGCCTCCATGCCTTGCGAACGCATTTGTTTTATCGCATCAATATATTCAACGATACCCTTGTCATGGATGAGCCTGGATATGAGTAAAAAAGTAAATGTCTTGTTCCTTTTAAAAGCGGATGGCGTAAAGTGGGATAAGTTGATGCCCGAACCCGGGATGATCTCTCCTATTTCGCCCTTTAACAGGTTCCGTTCCTTGAAGAGTTGGAAATCATCTTTATTCTGGAAAAAAACCTTTTTTGGGAAACGGAAGGCGATCTTATACATCCACCCTGCTATTTTAGATACCAGGTTATCATTTAAGAAAACCGTACCCAAACCACAAACATTATTGATCACCGGTAATCCTAAGAAAGTAGCCGCCATGGTACCGTAAATATTGGGCTTTATGGTATAATGCAGGATCACATCCGGCTTAGTTTTCCGGTAGATCCAGTAGAGTTCCACTAGCAGGGCCGAGTCTTTTACAGGGTTTGCCCCACGGCTGTCCATTTTTACCTTGTGGTATTCACACCCAGCTTCTATAATTTTTTGAGAATAATTATCATAGGGGGCAATCACAATAATTTCATGCCCGTTTTCTTGCAAGGCCCTGATCAGACCCATTCGAAAATTGTAGACGTTCCAAGACGTATTTAAGACGATTGCTATCTTCATAAACCAACTATATCCCTAACACACAGCACCTTACCTTCACAATGATCACTAACTCTTATATATGTCAGTCGAACGGCCAATATAAACAAAAGTAGGCTTAACTTCGAAGTACTTTTTATTCAATTTTAAAGATAGTGAAATAATCATATCAAGAATTGAAAATTTGCATTAAATTGAGATAAATATGATTGAACCTGTAGAAACTAAACTAAGCAGGGAGGAGGGGGTGCTGGTGTCCGTGGCGGGTAAACAGCAAGATGAATCTGTCATTGAAGAGCACCTGGACGAGCTGGATTTCTTAGCTGAAACCGCAAAAATTGCTGTGAAAAACAGGTTTTTTCAACGTTTGGAAAAACCAGATACCCGGACGTTCGTGGGCCAAGGGAAATTAGAAGAGATCAAGACCTATTGTAAAAGCCGGGATATTGACGTGGTGATCTTTGATGACGACCTGTCGCCTTCGCAGTTACGCAACCTGGAGCGTGAACTGAAATGCAAGATCTATGACCGGAGTTTATTGATCTTGGATATCTTCCTGGACAGGGCCCAGACAGCACAAGCTAAAACCCAAGTAGAACTGGCGAGGTATCAATACCTAATGCCTCGACTTACCCGTATGTGGACCCACCTTGAGCGACAGCGCGGAGGGACCGGGACCCGGGGCGGGGCCGGTGAGAAGGAAATTGAGACAGACCGGAGGATGATCCGCAACCAGGTATCTGTACTCAAAAAGAAGCTTGAGAAAATAGAAAGGCAGAGTGCGATCCAACGAAAGAACAGGTCGCAGGTGGTTAGGGCGGCACTGGTAGGGTATACCAATGTAGGCAAGTCTACGCTCATGCGGTTACTCTCCAAAAGTGATGTGAAAGCTGAAGATAAGCTTTTTGCCACGGTAGATGCCACTGTTCGCAAGGTCGTGATCAATACCTTACCCTTTTTGCTGTCAGATACGGTGGGTTTTATCCGTAAGCTGCCCACGCACTTGATCGAATCCTTTAAATCCACGCTAGCCGAAGTAAGTGAGGCAGATGTCCTCATACACGTGGTGGACGTTTCCCATACGGCTTTTGAAGATCATATCCACGTAGTACGACAGACCTTGAAAGAGCTTGGGGTGATCGATAAGCCCACGCTCTATGTCTTTAACAAAATAGACCTGCTCGACGAAGAGAATAGCGAGTACCGGTCAAATTACACATTTGAGGGGATGAATGAGCACGATAAAAAAGTATTCATTTCAGCAGAAAAGCGGCAAAATATTGCCGAGTTAAGAAAGAAAATATACGAAATGATCAAGGTGAGGCACTTCCAGATCTTTCCTAACTATGTCATCAATGAGCATGTTAATGGGGAAAGCTTTGGTTATGACAGCTAACTCTTGCCACAAACCAAAACCCTGGTGTTAAGTTAAGCCTCAAATGATTTACCGGGTACAGGACGAGTTCTGTTCGAGGTATTGATCAGTCGGCAATAGGCAAAAAGCAGTAGGCAAAAAAATAAGGGGTTGCCAACTGCCAACTTGTGCCTGGGAGCTATTGATGGTTTATAACCTGATTTTCTGCCAACTATTTGATATCAAAGATATCTGTAGTGGCAGAAAATCAGAATCAACCTGTTAAGGGTGTCGTTATAGGATATGGCCAAGTGGCTTACTCCTAACCTATAATCATTGACTACCCGGCTCATTAAGTTTCCCAGCAATACTATGCACTTTCGATGGCTGTATTACCTGTAATTGTAGTCGTATTTACCGAAGTCAGCGTCTGGATAAACTCCCACTGGGCTTCTGCTTGTCCTTGTGAAAAGGTGACCAATAAAAACCCTCGCCGCGAGGCGTCGGCGTAGATCAAATCATCGATCAAAGCCACGTTAGCAGCTTCAAAGGCGCCTATAGTTGCAGGGTCATCGCCAAAAATGCCTTCAAAACCAGGAGAAGAAACCGATGCGGTGGCAAACTCTATTCCCACTTTTGTGGGTGCTGCATCGGTCAATTGCGCATGCCAGGCATTGTGAGTGTCCCCGGCTAGGGAGACCAGGCTCTTACCCGCGGCACTGGTAAATATTACTTCTCTTTCTGCTGGGTAACCGTCCCAGGCATCTAGGTTGTAAGGTAGTACAGTTTGTACCCTTGATCTTTCCGCCTCGGTTACACTTGGGTCGCCTTGGGCAATGCGTGTTTTTATAGTGATCAGCTCCGTGACCAGCGCATTATATTGTGCTAAAAGCCCTGGGGTGGCACTACCCGCAGCGGCGATTTGGGCGGTGATACCTAACAGCTCGGCTGGTATGTAGTATTTGCCCATGAGCACCTGTGAGCCTAGTACCTGCCAAGGGAGGGTATTCGATGATAGTTGTGAGCTAAGCCAGGTGCGCTGTTCTGCTCCTAATATCGTGCGGTTGGGATTTAGCCAATCGGTACTGAAAGAAGCGTCCAAGCTGCCGTCTGCGTTAAAATAGTCTGCATAATTCAACTGCTTATCCCTGCCTATAATACGGGTATCTAACATCATTAAATGTACTAACCCGGCAATTTCGAAATTGCGATAGATCCGGTCATTGGCAGTGACGCGCGCAGGCAAATATTCGTGCCACACTTGTAAAGCATTCATTTTCCGGGTCTCGTAGTCGCCCTCATCGGGTTGGTGATTTTCAGCGCCATCGCGGTAAGCATCATTGGTGATCTCATGATCATCCCAAACACAAATGAAAGGCTTTAACTGGTGGGCACGTTGTAACTGTTCGTCACTTCTATATTGGCGATAGCGTGTGCGGTAATCATCGATACTGATTATTTCTTCCCCGGGCTCATGCTCTCGCTGGAGGGTAGACGTAGAGTCATTGGTACCATAACCGCCAACTTCATATTCATAAATATAATCTCCCAAGTGCACGACGATATCGGCATCGGATTCTGCGACTGCGCCATAGGCATTGAAAAGGCCCGCAGGGAAATTTGCGCATGACATTACGGCGAGTTTCACCTCCATGGCCTCACCGGGTCCCGGGAGCGTTTGGGTTTGACCGGTTACAGAGACAGCATTTGTCCTTTCATTCCTGAACCGGTAGAAATATTGTGTGTTTGATTGTAAATTGCTTACATCCACATTTACCGTGTAATCACTGTTCATGTCGATTTCCACGGATTCGCTTGCCACCAAGGTATTGAATTCAGCATCGGTAGCTACATCCAATAGGATCGTGGGCGTGCCGTCTTCGTTGGAGGCGGGGGTATATCGTGTCCAAAGTATTACTTGATCTTGGGTGGGGTCAAAGCTGGCTACCCCTTGTAAAAAACCAAATTCTCCTTCGGGATTGAAATCCGGATCATCATCGTCACAGCCGGCCAGTAGCGTGGGGGCTAAACTCGCGCCCGTAATGGCCACAACTGAGTTGCGAATGAATTTCCTGCGGTTGAGTAGTTCTAAGTATGTTTTCATAACTAGTGGTCGTTTTAAACCTCTAACTTATGCCGCCACCATTACCAGGATGTTAAACTTGGGTTATTGATCTTTTACCATAACCAACACATATTATATTGTAGTTAAACCCGGACCCTGCGTCAACCTCCTGTTCCAAACCCGAACTGCTTCAATATCAAATCTTTCTGAATATTTTAGTGCTCACCATAGTGCGGGCCAAGATTTCATGCCAGGATGTATTATCAATATGCAACAAAGGGATATCATTTTATCGACTTACATGATTGGCCAAGTAGGAGTCATCTAACTCGCGGATGTCCAGGAAAACAAGCTGGCTGATTATTCCCGTGGGTGTGGAGTTTTGTAATACAAACAAGCCTGTCTCGTAATTTTGTACGCCTTCTAATTCCTCTTGGCTTGGAGGTTCTTCTTGCAGCCGTACGATCTCCTTATTGATCTCTTATAAAGAAGGGGCGAGCCCTTTATGCCAATCACCGAAAAAGCGGTCCAAATGGGCTTTTTTGTGCCAAAGGAAAATAAAGCCAATCGTTAGAAGAAAATACGTGTTTTATTTCGATCGCTTCGAGGCGTAGGGAACAGTATCGTCAAGCAATAGGGCTTCTTGGATGATGGACATGACTTCTTCGTTAATGTCTTGGGTTGAAGTCAATTCCACACTATATACTTGTTTCCTTCCCTTCGAAGTCAATAGACCGTTTTCATTGGCAAGTTCATTACCTCTTGTAAAGGCAAATTCTACATCCCCGTTTTTAAGCGGGTTCAGATAACAGATCCATGATTTGCGATAGTAAAAAGTAAGCTTATATCGCATCTTGTAAGTAGCTCCCGGTATCGATGCTAGGGCATTATGTAGCACCTGCATGATCGAACCGGTTCTCCCATTATGATCGGTTATGAAGTCTTCAACCCTCATATTTTAAAAATACTGTCAAAATAAAGTAAAGGTTATAAAACATCTCGTAGTAGTAAGGTATTGCTCCATCGATATGATCTAATTTGCCTGTATCTTTTCGAAAAACCATATTGCTAAGCGGACCGGTTTAGTTTTAGGCTTGTGGCATAGGTCAGCAGGTTCCGAGAGGTATATGCTACGAATGCCAAATATTTAATGAAGTATTTATTGACTATAAATCGAAAGAATGAACAATAAAAGTTTGTTATCGACCCTTTGGATTGTTTTAGTAGTAAATTTTATGTTCTGTGACATATTTACTTTAATGCATTCTGAAGACCTGGAAAATTTATTGAAGGGTAGTATTGATGGGGTATCCATTAGCCAAGGGTTTCTATTGACTTTTGCCATTTTCATGGAAATTCCTATCGCTATGATTTTGATTTCGCGACTTTTGAAACCCAAATCAAATAGGATAATTAACATAATCTCCGGGGTGTTATTGGCTATTGTTCAACTATGGAGTTTGACTGTAGGAAATGTTACTTTACACTATTGGTTTTTTTCGATTATCGAGATTACACTATGTATCAGTATAGTCGTGATTGCGTGGCGCTGGAAAACGGGAGCATTCCAGGGCGAAATGAGCGATTGAGAAATCATACTTTGTACCCTTGAAGATTAGATTTAGTAGAAAAACGCGAACCTCGAAATGTGCAGTTTGACGCGAATTTCGAGGTTCTAAACGTAGTTATATTTTCGGCAACCCGTGTAGTGGCGATTCATGAATCGCCACTACATGTTAAGCGGCTTTTATAGTGATTACGATAGATTTGGACGTGGGGGTCCTACTGTAATCGGCCATGCTTTTTACGGGTACTAATACATTAGCTTCTGGAAAGTAGGTGGCCACACAGCGCTGTGGAATATCAAAAGGTACCACTAAGAAACGATAGGCCACACGTTCTTCTCCTTCAAAATGGCTGTAAAGATCTACCACTTGTTCCTTTTTTAGCCCTGCCTCTTCCATATCTTGCGGGTTCATAAATATCACACGACGTTCGTTGTATACCCCGCGATAGCGGTCATGGAGCCCGTAGATGGTGGTATTGAATTGGTCATGGCTCCGGATGGTCATCATGAGGTACTCATTCGGTTTTAGAGGAATGCGCGGTATTTCGTTGATCGTAAAGTGTGCTTTGCCATCTTTCGTGTTGAATTTACCTTCACGTGCACCGTTCGGGAGGTAAAAGCCCCCGTCACGACGGACCCGCTCGTTATATTTTTCAAATCCGGGTATCACATGCTCCACCGCATCACGAATACGATCGTAATCTTCTACCATGTGTTGCCAATCTACACTTGACCCGGGGCCTAGCACCGCTTCGGCCAACTGGGCAACGATCATCGGTTCACTGAGTAAATGTTCAGAAGCTGGTGTCCGGTCGCCTCTCGACTGGTGTACTACCCCCATGGAATTTTCTACGCTGACAAATTGCTCGCCGGACGCTTGGAGGTCGCGCTCGCTGCGCCCTAAACATGGCAAGATCAGCGCTACTTTCCCATGTACTAAATGACTGCGATTGGGCTTTGTGGAAACCTGAACGGTCATATCGCAGTTCATTAAGGCTTTCGCTGTAAATTCGGTATCTGGGGAGGCAGACAGGAAATTCCCGCCCATGGCGAAGAAAAAGTTGGCCTTCCCTTCGGCCATAGCCTCAATAGCGGCCACGGTATCATAACCATGCTTCCTGGGAGGACTAAAATTGAAATGTTCTTCAAGCTTATCGAGAAACTCCGGCTTAGGTAGCTCCCAGATCCCCATGGTACGATCCCCCTGGACGTTACTATGCCCGCGTACCGGGCAGGTGCCTGCCCCAGGTTTTCCGATGCTCCCTTTTAACAATAATAGGTTAACGATCTCTTGGATATTTTGCACCCCATTTTTATGCTGGGTGAGCCCCATAGCCCAACATACAATGATACGTTCGTGCCGGATCAATAGATCTGCGGCTTCTTTGACCTGGTCTAAAGGGACACCGCAGTCATCGATGAGGTCGTTAAGGTCTGTTTTTTTAAGATCTTCGAGCAAAGTTTCGTATCCCGAGGTCTTTTCCTGGATGAAGTCATGGTCAAAAACCGTTCCGGGGTGAAGTTGCTCTTCTTCGTACAGCAGCTTCATGATGGCCTTGAGCAGGGCAACATCCCCATTGATCCGTACCTGTAAGAAAAGGTCCGTTAATTCTGTGCCCCCGTTGATCAGGCTGATACCCTGTGGGTTTTTAAAGTTCATAAGACCAGCCTCGGGCAATGGATTTGCCGTGATGATCTTTACCCCATGGCGCTTGGCCTCTTCTAAGGCAATTAGCATACGGGGATGATTGGTGCCCGGGTTTTGGCCCATGATCATGATGACCTCGGCCTTGTTAAAATCATTTAAGGTAACGGAACCTTTCCCGATCCCCACGGTACGGGCCAATGCTGCCCCGCTGGATTCATGGCACATATTGGAACAATCCGGGAGATTATTGGTGCCGTATTGGCGTACAAACAGTTGGTAGAGAAAAGCCGCTTCATTACTGGTACGGCCGGAGGTATAAAAAATAGCATGGTCCGGGCTAGGCAGCGTGTCCAGTTTTTCCGCGATCATTTGAAAGGCTTCTTTCCAAGCGATCGGTTCATAATGCTCTTTGCCTTCATGTAGTACCATAGGGTGGGTAATTCTACCCGCTTTGCCTAGCTCGTAGTCAGACCATTGTGAAAGTTCGTAGACAGAATGTTTTTTAAAAAAACTAGGATCAGCCCGTTTTTTTGTGGCCTCTTCGGCTACGGCTTTCGCGCCGTTTTCACAATATTCGGCCAAGAAAGACCTTTTTTCGTCCGGGTCGGGCCAGGCACAACCCGGGCAGTCAAAACCTTTGAGTTGGTTTAACCTGAACATGGTCAACATACCGCCGGGACCCATTTCATCCAGGATGTGACCGAGGGCCACGGCTACCCCTTTTAACCCAGCGGCCGTTTTGCTAGGATGTGTGATCTTGATATCGTGAAACTCCAACGGAGGCTGTGCGCTGGGCTTTTTTGGCCCTTCGGCCTGTTTAGCTTTTTCGTCCTTCCCTGCTGTGGTCAATTCTTTCGTTTTCATAATCCTTTAAATCCCTTCGTACGACATCATTTTTTTATTCTGCGAGAGGATGAGCATAATTATCCGGCTCCTCTGCATTATCGCGGTGTAAGCATTGAAAATCTTTTTCCACCAGTATATGAAGCAAACCTTCGCCGGTATTTACCTCTGCTTCCATACCTACTTGGTCGGTCTGGGTCCATTGCCCGGCAATAGGACCGGGTACCAGCACTTTTAGGGTGTTATTTTTATAATCTACGCTTAGATCGTCTATCCCGGGTTCTGTCATGATCATGTAATGCATATGCTGATCAGCCCCCGGGCCAAAATGAACGCTTTCTTTCACAAAACCTCCTGTTTCGAATTGTTCGACTTCCGTTTTAGTCAATCTTAATCGAATTGTATTTGCTTTGATCCTTAGTTTCATAGGTATGAATCTGTTTAATCGGTCTTTTTATATCTCTTTAGAATCTCCCTGGGAATATTTTAGTTTTATGAATGCTAGGAGACTTTCAGAGATTTTTTTACAATAATGCGATCGGGCTGTGTGTAAATGTTGTATCGATTGTTACGCGCAAACCCGATCAGCGTCATCCCACTGGATTGGGCCAGTTGTACGGCCAAACTCGACGGCGCCCCTACGGCAGAAAGCATTGGCGCGCCTGCTACAAGAGCCTTTTGTACTAATTCAAAACTTGCCCTTCCGCTCACCTGTACCAGGTAAGGATGCAAGGGCAGCAAACCTTGATCTGCTGCGGCTCCCACAAGCTTATCCAGTGCGTTGTGGCGCCCGACATCCTCTCGCATCAAAAGAAGCTTACCTTTATGATCAAATAGGCCGGCAGCGTGCAGTCCGCCGGTATATTCAAACACGGCCTGCGCCTCGCGAAGTTTGATGGGCAGTTCATGGATCAACTGTCGATCCAGTACCGGTTTTCCTGTGGGTAAGGATTCACAGGCATTGACCTCCACCGCCTCGATCGACGATTTACCGCATACCCCACAACTGGAAGTGGTGTAGAAATGACGCTGTAGCTTTTGAATATCGATAGGCAGCTCGTAGGACAGTTCTACCCGGACTACATTCCCGATCTCTTCCTCTTTTTTTACCTGTCTACAGTGCTTTATACTCAAAATATCATCGGCGGAACGAATAATTCCTTCCGTAAAAAGGAAACCTTGGGCCAGTTCCAAATCATGACCCGGTGTGCGCATGGTCACGGAAATGCTTTTTTCTTGTCTTTGATGCTCTTCGCCAAAGCCAATTCTTATCTCCAAAGGTTCTTCTACAGCCAATAGGTCAGGCTTAGAAGTCACTTCCAAGGCCCTGACTTTTTTGACATTTACCGACATTACACTATAGGACATCTGCGCCAGGATTTATAAAATATAAAGGGGTGGTATTGTATAATACGTGGTATACCTCCCCTCACGTTACCAAATCTACAGGGGTGATGTTTAAAATAATAGCAATATTATCTCAATTTGGCAGTCCAATTTAATAGGAGCGTATTACTCTTTTTTGCTAAATAGCGACAAATTGCAATGAAAAGTTTAAGTTAGGTAAAATGCCCGTAAAGTTTGTTGAGTTGCCCATTAGCCTACTTTACAGCGAGTTGCATTCGACTTATCCTAGCTACAATGCCATTAATATAAACTTTCGAATTGTTCACTAAACTACTTGTTTATGGCTGTTCTATCATTCTTGGATAAGGCTCATAGTATTGCAAAACCGGGGTATAGCCGGTGGTTGGTCCCACCGGCAGCCTTGGCCATTCATTTATGCATTGGCCAGATCTACGCTTACAGTGTTTTCAACGAACCTATGACACGTATCTTAGGAGTTACCCAGTCAGCCCCTGGTGATTGGCATTTAACTACACTAGGTTGGATTTTCAGCATCGCCTTGTTCGTATTAGGAGCTTCAGCGGCCATTTTCGGGAAATGGCTGGAGCGTGTGGGACCAAGGATGGCTATGTTCGCCTCGGCGGCGTGCTTTTGTGGTGGGTTCGTAGTGGCGGCTGTTGGGGTTATGCTGCACAGTATCTGGTTGGTATATTTAGGGCATGGTGTCATCGGCGGCATAGGGCTTGGTTTGGGGTATATATCACCGGTTTCTACCCTTATCAAATGGTTTCCCGACCGGCCGGGGTTGGCGACGGGTATGGCCATTATGGGCTTCGGTGGTGGAGCGATGATCGCCTCACCACTTTCTGTGGCGTTAATGGACTTTTTTAGTTCCTCTTCTTCGGTAGGTGTAGCAGAGACTTTCCTGGTCATGGGTATTTTATATTTCCTGTTTATGATGTTCGGGGTATTTACGGTACGCGTACCTGCGCCCGACTGGCACCCGGAAGGATATACGCTTCCGGCCAAAGGCAGCCGAAAAATGATCACGGATGCGGATGTGGATGCCGATAATGCAATCAAAACCCCCCAGTTTTGGTTGATATTCGCCGTACTTATGTTGAACGTGACCGCTGGCATCGGTGTATTGGGCCAGGCCTCGGTAATGATCCAAGAAATGTTTTCTGTAGACGAGGTTGGCGCTGATGCAGCGATAACAGCTGCCGCTGCCGCTGGTTTTGTTGGGCTTCTGAGCCTGTTTAACATGGTGGGTCGGTTTTTCTGGTCTTCCATTTCAGATAAGATCGGGCGTAAGAATACGTATGGCATATTTTTCCTGCTGGGGGCTATCCTGTATTTTATTGTGCCTTCCTTGGGCAATATGGGCAGCGCTGTCCTTTTTATACTCGCGTTTTGCATTATTATGAGCATGTATGGAGGGGGTTTTGCCACCGTACCCGCCTACCTCAGGGATATGTTCGGCACCTTGCAGGTAGGGGCCATACATGGGCGGTTACTACTGGCTTGGTCGCTGGCGGCGGTCTTTGGACCTTCGCTGATCAACTACCTGCGGGCATACCAAATTGAAACTGTAGGATTGCCGGCCTCCCAAGCTTACTCTTTCACCATGTATATTATGGCAGGGTTGCTACTCGTGGGCTTTGTGTGTAACCTGTTAGTAAAGCCCGTGGCAGAAAAGTATCATTATAATTACCAACATTCCGAGGAGAAAGCTGAACCCAGTGTAACCAAAGCGAAAGTTGGTATTACCTAAAAATAGTTGTTATGGAAAATGAACATAAAACGCCCACAGGGCTTGTAGTTCTATCTTGGACTTTTGTGGGGATCCCTCTTCTATGGGGAATAGCACAGGTGATCGTGAAAACATTGGCCATTTTTACATGACCCGGGATAAGCTTGGATCTAAGCCCATGGGTCAATGGTTAATGTTCCTACTTTGTTTCGCCCTGTTGATAAAGTTCGTTGATCTCAAAATTGGCTCGCTATCAAATTTCAATCCTTCCTACGTTTTTTCACAGGTCATTATTTTCATAGTTCCCTCTTGCTGGTTTCAAGCGCTTGATCTTATCTGCTTAAGATGACAAAGTATGGATAGTGGATCGCAGAAATACTATCTATTTTGATGATAGATGATCGTTTGGCTTTGCAAATGCTATGAACAACCTAACACAACAATTTTTGTTTAGTTTTTTTATTACCAAACCCCCTAAACGTAAAACAATCCGCGGTCAAAATTATCGTATTTGATTGAAGTGACCCGATTTGGACAACCTTCTGGACAATTTACCTGTTGTCTTTTAAATTGCTGGATAAGCAATAGATCCAAACAAGTATAATGCCTAGCCTAGACCACACATATTCTATGGAAGAATTCCTAGTGAGTCTTTACAATCGCTTGGATAGTGAGAATACCAGTAAACAGGCGGAGGTAAGGCAATCTTTAGAAGTGGCGGAGAGGTTACTTTATGAGCAAGGCCCTATTGTAGAAAATCAGCGCAAGGCTATAAACATAATAGCCACCCACCAGATCAATGGCGCCATGGATAAGGTGAGAGTGCCACTGTGGTACATCCAAGATCAGCAAGTACATTATGATCATCATTTAGTGGACCAGGTCCAGCAAAAAACCTATAGCACTTCCACCATATTCCAAAAAATACCCCAGGGCTTTTTACGCATAGCTACCAATGTCTTACGCTATGATGGCAGCCGTGCTGTTAATACATATATTCCCTCATATTCCCCGGTAGCGAAAGCGGTGGAGCATGGAAAAATGTATCAAGGTATTGCCTTTGTAGTCAATGATTGGTATGCTACGGCCTATAAACCACTTTTCATCGATGGGAAAATCAAGGGGATGTTTTACGTGGGCATCAAAGAGCCGCTTTCGGGGATCGAAGGTAACTTTTTGAATGACGAGCATGGGGATATTATAAATATCTTATCGCAACTTTTTTATAAGAACCAGTCGAGTTCGAGTACAGTGATCTCCGAGCTGATCCACATGTTGTACTCTCAAGAAAATAAGCCCGGGGGAAATCCCATACTCACATTAGGGCTGAAGCAGTTGATCATTTTACTGATCCAGGCGCGCGGAAAAGGAGGTGGACATACCGGGCACAGGGATTATCAACTCGTTAGCCGTATGACATACATTGGGCAGTACATCCGGTTTAATCTTACTTCTGATCTTAGCATTGAAAGCTTAGCAGAAAAAGCACATATGAGCCAGCCTACTTTCTTCCGGGTATTCAAGAGCTACTTCGGGCAAACGCCTATGGAATATATCAATCGTGAACGTGTGCAAAAAGCCTCTGAGCTGCTGAAGAACAAAGAAAAATCCGTCACGGATGTTTGCTTTGAAGTGGGCTATAACAATGCTTCTTACTTTATAAAACAGTTTAGAATGTATTACGGACTTACTCCCAACCAGTTCAGGAAGAAGTATCCTGTTACCAACCTAAGCAGGGGGCATTAGCGTTGGCTTGCCAGGTTAGCCTAGCAGGTGCCCCAACTCGGTAATTCATGGCTTTAATCACCAGCTTTATGGACTACCTCTTTCAACACCATTGTGCCATTGATCGCAGCCGGAAAGCCAGCATAAACGCTCATCAGTATCATAATTTCTGCTATCTCTTCTTTTGTGATCCCTATTTTTAAACTTGCCTCGATATGGAACCTGAGTTGGGGTTGAGCATTTCCTAGTGCGGCCAAAGCGGCGATTGTCGCTATTTGACGATACCGGGTGCTTAACCCTGGACGTGAGGCGATATCGGCATATCCATATTCGATCGCATACCGGGCAAGGCTGGGAGAAATGCCTTCAAAAGTATCTTCGAGTAATTTGGCTTGATCTTTATTAAGTACGCTTAACTGCTGTAGCCCTATTTCATAACGGGTCTTGTCCTGTGGATTTTTGGGTTCCTTATCCACGTTTTGACCTTTCGTACCTTTCCCTGGTCGCTCCGCCGCTACTTTTTTAAAGGCAAGCATGCCGTTGATCGCAGCGGGGAACCCTGCATAGGCAGACATTTGCAAGATCACCTCCTGTATTTCCGTAATACTACACCCTACATTGAGTGCTGCATTTAAATGAACAATGAGTTGGGGTTGGGCATTTCCCATGGCGGTTAAAGCGGCTACTACGGCTATTTCTTTAGATTTTAGATCGAGAGATGTTCTTGGGTAAATGTCACCGAAGGCATATTCGATAATATAGTTGGCTAGGGCAGGGGAGATATCTTTTAAGGACTCGATCACTTTTTCCCCGGCTTCGCCGTCAATCTCGGCGAGCTTTTTCCAGCCTATTTCATAGCGCTCATTTTTCATTTGCGGTGTGGGGTGCTTTTCTTGTGCATACAATAGAAATGGGAACCACAGGGGTAGGATGAGCAGTGTTTTCATTTTTTGAAACAAAATTACCTTACCAGGTAGCTTTAGTGTTAGGACTTTTGCTAGTGATCCCGGTACTTTTCTTTAAAGTGTGTAGGCGATCCCCCGGTTTTTTTCTTGAAAATGCGCGCAAAATAAGAAGTGTCATCAAATCCTACGCGGTGTGCTACTTCGCTAGTCGGGTAGGGGGTATAGATCAAAAGTCTTTTAGCTTCTGTGATCTTAAGGTCTAATTGGTATTGTTTTGCAGAGACACCCAGGTGATGTTTACAAAGTGCATTGAGTTCGTTTGTTGAGATTTTTAAAGACCTGGCACATTCTTCAATGGTTGATACCCGGGAAAAGTTGGAGCATACCAGGTTCCGAAAGCCAGTTAGTATGGGATGTACCATGGCCGTGGAGGAGTTTACCAACCGGCTGATCAGCGCGAATAGGTATGCAATACCCGTATGACTGTTTTTATGGGTAAGATGATCATCACGCTCACTTTCAATCATTAGTTTTTTAAAAACGGTTTCAAAAAAGGCTATTTCCTGTGCGGGAACATCTACATAGGGAGATGAGAATTGCACATTTAACTCTCTGCCAATATACTCCTCGAAGACCAGCACATAACCTCGACAGTTTTCAGAATAGCTCCAATTGTGTACCTGCTTGGGGTTAACGGTAAAAAGCCGACTGGGAAGGATCTCACATTCACTAAAGTCGATTACGTTGATCCCTAGCCCCTCGGTAAACCAAACGATGGAGTAAAACGCATGCCGATGAGGCCATTCTACGGGTGGGTCTTCTATGTTTTCAAACCTGTCAATGAAATAGCCTTTCGCAGCATCCGGGTGCAAGATAATGTCATGTAGAGGGTACTCGATCATAGGCTCACGGGCGCAAACGGTGTTGGACACATGGTCGAAACTACATAGAGAGTTGGTTAGGTGAAAGCTTTCGCAGTTAAATTCCTTGCGCTAAGGAGGGAGTCCTTGAAAATTAGTTTGATAATAAAACGCTTTTTTTTGGAAAATTAGACTGCATTTTGAAGTGTTTCGGGTAGGGTGTCCTTGAAAATTGAATTTGACTGGAGAACGTATAATTTTGGCAAATTAAGCATTGTTTTTAAGATGTCTCGGGTAATGCAAACCTCGCAATGAGCAGTTT
>JANQLQ010000043.1 GCA_028280565.1 Fulvivirga sp. | reverse complement strand
AAACTGCTCATTGCGAGGTTTGCATTACCCGAGACATCTTAAAAACAATGCTTAATTTGCCAAAATTATACGTTCTCCAGTCAAATTCAATTTTCAAGGGCTCCCAGTATCCGCAATCAATCCTTAGTATTGTTTTTACCCTAACTCTTCTTTTGGGTAATCAAACAAACTTTTTTCTTTGATGGCGGCAGACACCTTGCGAGGCACCATCTTCTCCCAGCCCTCTTCCCCCGATTTGATCATACCCAGTACATGATCAGAAATAATATGCAGGTGGTCAATATCCGCTCCTTCCACATTCACCAGCTTACGGTTATCTTGCAAATAGCGTAACAATCCTTGTAAGTTCTCCGGAAGTTCGAAGTTATCTAAGGTGTAAAGTTCATTCGTGCTTTCCTTGTAGGAAGGATAAACAAATATGGTGATGTTATGGCCAAACAGGGTACCAAAAGCCTCTAGCACGCCTCCCCTTAGGTCTGTATAATAATTCTCATCAAATACACGCTGTAGGTTATAGATCCCCAAAATGATCCCGATCTTTCTACCGCGTGTAATGCCGGATAAGTAATGTACCAGCCGGTAATAGCGCTGGTAGTTAGAGATCATCACATGTTGCCCCAGCGAACAAATAATATCCACGCGATTAAGGAAATCCTTTTCGTCAATATGCCCCTCCTCGCTCAGGTCTGCCAGCGTCAGCTCCGTAAGCACTACAATTTTGTCCTTGTCCACATCGGGTTCTTTTTTGAACTGGCGCCGGGCCGCTAACAGCATGTCTACATTCACATGAGTAACGGGCCGGAACCTTCCCCGGAGCATGAGTACATTCTTTTTATACAAAGCTTCCGAGGGCTGAAGCACATTCCCATCCGAGCCAAACATGGCGGCCTGTGTCATACCGTTTTTGACCAATTTTAAGCTCATAAGCCTGTTATCCACATGCTTAAAATCAGGGCCGGTGATCCGGAACATATCAATCTCCACGCGTCCAAAAGCCAGCTCATCGAGCAAAGAGTGAAGGAAATCATCTACATCTCTTAAAAAGAAACAGGCAAAAATAAGGTTGACACCCACCACACCTAAAGCATGTTGCTGTAATAGGGCATCATTGTCGTGCATTTTTACATGGATAATGCATTCATTATAGTCCTCGCCCGGTGTTCCTTGAAAACGCACTCCTACCCAACCATGAGGCTGGTTGGTCCTTTCATAATTTAGAGCCTCTACGGTATTCGCAAAAGCAAAGAAACGCGTGTTTGGTGCACGATGCGGCAGGCGCTCAGAAAGCAAGCGATATTCTTTTTGCAGCATTTTCAGGAGTCGTGGCTCACTAACGTACCGCTCAGATTGCCCATAGATCGCATCGCTAAAACTCATATCGTAGGCGGACATCGTCTTGGCGATCGTACCCGAGGCGCCCCCGGCTTTGAAAAAATTGGCGGCCACCTCCTGCCCCGCTCCTATTTCCGCAAAAGACCCGTAAATATCGTCACTCAGGTTTACCTGTAGTGCTTTTTCTTTTGTAGATAGCTGTCTAAGCTCTTTCATACATACACACTTTCTTTTTCATAAATCTAAAAGTAAAATCACTAGATACCAATCATCTAAAGCGCAAGTTAACCGTAAGAGAAAACAAAAAATTGCAATAAGCCGAGACTTCATTTTAATTTCTTTTTTGTTGAGGGTTTCACCTTAAAAAACCCCGTTTAAACACGGAGTTGGCCATTTCACCTTACTTGTAAGATCACAGGGTTCGATCAAAAACACGAAAAAGAACCGTTTAAATGAACAGCTTTTTGAATACTCATAAAATGTCCATAATTTCAGCGATTTAAATTTTTAATAATATTCTAGTAACGTAACATAATGGCGAACAGAGGTGGTTTTTCCAGTAAACTTGGCTTTATCATGGCAGCAGCGGGATCAGCCGTGGGTTTAGGAAATATTTGGGGCTTCCCCTATGAGGTAGGACAAGGGGGTGGCGCTGCCTTTGTTGTTATTTATTTGATTTTCTGTTTTATCCTCTGCTACCCGGTAATGGTCACCGAGATCGCGATAGGCCGAAAAACGCAGAAAAACCCCGTGGGAGCGTTTAATGACCTCGGGTATAAAAAATGGAACATCGTTGGAAAAATGGGCATCCTCAGCGGCGTGCTGATCTTATCCTTTTACAATGTGATTGCCGGCTGGGCCTTCGGTTACATCTTGGAGATGGCAGCAGGCAACTTTAACATTGCAGAGCAATTTAACACCTATGTTCTCGATATCTTCAAAGTAGGATCTTACGGCCTGCTGTTTATGGCTACGACAGCTTTCGTCGTGTCCAAAGGGATTTCCGGTGGCATCGAAAGAGCGGCTAAACTACTGATGCCAACGCTCATCATCATGATCCTTTCCTTGGTGATCTACTCCTTCACGCTGGAAAACTCCATGGCAGGTTTGCGATTTTACCTCGTACCTGATTTTTCCGAGCTCACAGGCTCGGTGATCTACAATGCCATGGGCCAGGCTTTCTTCTCACTTTCCTTAGGCATGGGGGCGCTGATCACCTATGGCAGCTATGTGGGGCGAAATGATAACATTATTACTTCTGCAGCTTTTATTACGCTCGCCGATGTAGGCATAGCCCTTATTGCAGGGCTGATGATCTTTCCCCTGATCGGCTACATGACCGCCGGCGCTATGGAAGATGTAGGCCGCGGCCCCGCCTTGATCTTTGTTACCCTACCCCAAATTTTTGGGTCCATTGGTGGAGTGTTAGGGTCTATTGTAGGTACTGTATTCTTTACCCTACTTTGTTTCGCCGCTCTTACCTCTACGGTATCCCTGCTCGAGGTACCCGTAGCGTATGTCGTGGATGAACTCGGGGTAAGAAGGAAAAGAGCCGTGTGGATCGTGGCCATCGGCATATTCATAGTGGGAATTCCTTCCCTGTTAGGCAATGGGTACTCCGATTTTTTCACAAGCTTCATCACCTATGTAGGTGCCGAAAAAGCAACAGATTTTCTCTCATTTATGAATCATATCGCCAATGACACTTTACTCCCACTCGGGGGCTGCCTCATTGTATTCTTTGCCGCTCATATCTGGAAAAAACATAACCTGGATGAAGAACTATCGCATGGCTCTCCTAGCTACAAAGGCTCGTTCGTACAAAAATATTTGAACTTCGCCGTGTCCTACTTGGCACCTTTAGTCCTAGGAATACTCTTCGTCTTCACCGTACTAAGCACCTTCTTCGGGATAAAGATCATATAACCTTGGTTAAATGCCAATGGAATACCTTGTGCCAGGCGATTTCATTGTACTGTAGATAACCCGCATCCTATCAATTCATTTGAAAAACAAGGGATAGGGTGAAGGAGTATCTCGCCCCCGGGCTTGTTACTTGGCTAGGACATCATTAAAAATCTAAGTTGGCGTATGGAGGGAAGACAGTTTAATTATAACGTGAGTTTTGAGTTTAACTACCAAATAATCCATGGTTTAACCACTGAGAAACGGAGAAGACCGCCGAGTAGGCAAAGGGGAGTTTCACCCCTAAGCCTCTCACAGAACCGTACGTGAGCCTCTCGGCTCATACGGCTCGTGT
>JANQLQ010000009.1 GCA_028280565.1 Fulvivirga sp. | reverse complement strand
GGGGAAAATGGGCTTTGTTGCTGGCGCCCTTTTCTTTTGTTTCGTTTTCTTTTGGACGCGCAAAAGAAAATGAAAACTGGACTTAGAACCTCAAAATCTCGCTTAAACTGCTCATTTCGAGGATCGCACTACCCGAAACATCTTAAAAAATAGCTTAACTTACCAAAATTAAACGTCCTACGATCAAGCTAATTTTCAAGGACGCTTTAGTTATAGCGTACCCATTGCACCCTTTACCCCTAAAAGTGAAATCCTCTTTAAGGTTGGTTCACTTTTAGCTTTACCCGGTGAGTGTTAGCCTCAGCGGCATTATGTCCAAGTTAAACTCAACAGTCCTTGGGTAATTTCAAAGTAAACGTACTTCCTTTTCCAAGCTCGCTTTCCACCTCTACACTGCCCGAGAGTTCTTCTATGAGTTGTTTTACGATGGAAAGGCCTAAGCCGGTACTTGATTCCCCGTCAGTAGGTTTAGGAGTTAGCTTTTGAAACTTTTTAAAAAGTAGGCCATGCTCTTCCATAGGTATGCCCGGGCCTTCGTCGATCACGGCAATAGACACGTACCTACTATCACAGGTAAGGGCCAGGTAGATGTTTTTATGATGCTCGGTGAATTTGATAGCATTGGTCAATAAGTTATCCAATGCCCTTGACAGCAGGTGGGGGTCAGTAGTCAGCTCTACGGGAGCTCCTGGTGTTTGAAGGTGTAAGGTAATTTCTTTCTGGATGGCCAGCTCTTTATACACTTTACCCGTCTCCGCGACAAGCTGTTCAAGATCGATCTTTTTCTTTTTATGCGTTACCTGTTTTTCACCGTAAAGCAGCAGCAGGTCAGAGATCAACTCATGTCCCTGGTCCGTCGACTGGTGGATCATACTGGTGATATTTTCTTGGTCTTTTGTAAGCGGGCCACTGGCTTTGATCAATGCCAAGAGACTTTTTGCCCGGTTAAACGGGGCCTTTAAGTCATGGGCGATCACGCTGATCAAGGCATCTTTTTCCTGGTCCAATTTCTGTAGCTGTTCATTTTTAAGTCTCAATTCTTCGTTCTGTGTTTCGACCTGTCGCGTGCGTTCATACACCTTTTTTTCGAGGGTAATATTGCTGTCTTGTAATTCATGTGACAACCGTTTCACCTCTAAAAAAGCGTAGCTAAATCGCCTAGCCAGTATCATAGCATGGGTAAAAAAATACAACCCAAGACCTATGGCAAAATAAGAGCCCGTTGTGATCAGGTTGTTATAAAACAGCATGTCGTTGATCAAAGTGGTGGTGAGGATAAAAATTCCGACCATAAAGATCACAGCCTCCCTGTTCTTTTCTAAGGCCGCTTTAAATAAAACGTAAAAAATGTAAACCGCAGACAAAATAGTGGCCCATTGTATAAATGGTATCAAGTGAGAGCTGATCCAAATGGGAACGACTATTGTAAACAGGCTTGCCCCTATAAAGGTACCCGCTATGATCCAAGTGGCGATCATTGGCAGGTGATCCTTGAACAGCTCCCGGATAAAAATGGCCATGAGTGCTACCACCATGAAGTAAGAAATGAACTCAATTTTTACCAATAGCCCCCAGGGAATGTTCGGAAATATATCCGTAAGGACATACTGCCCTACGGAAGCCGCCCGCAGGGCCATAATGAAGCAGATCAGGCCGAAGGTGACAATAAGAGGGCTCCTGAATTGATATAGGTATAACCCTAAGTGATATAATCCCATAAAAAGGATCGTACCAAAAACAATAAATTCCAACTGGTACTTAGCCGTCTTATCCTTGTAGATAGCTTCCACTGTACCTAAAACCGGGATCTGCCATAAACCGCCTCTCCTGTAGTGGAAGTTGGAAATGTGAAATACTATATCGATCGTACCTTCATGATGGGGCAGATGGTAGATCACATCCCGGTACTTTGGGATGGAGTTCTGTTCAGAATCGCCGACAGTTCCTACCTCCCCGATAAACTCACCGTTCACGATTAACCTACTCGCAGTGCCCATGGGAGGTACTTTCATGGCGAGTTCACTCATCGCAGGGTCCAACTGTACTCTTAAATAGTATGTAGCGTGACCGTATCCTGGCATAACCTCTCCCTCCCAATTATTGCCTGCCCACGTGGAGGGCATATCAAAATATACCTTGCCTGTGAGCACTTGCATTTCCCCGGCTGTTAAAAAAGCCCCATAGTAAAATTGCCATTGGGTTTGAAGGTCAACCGTTTGGAAAGCATTCTGCCCACGAAGATCAAGGACTCCTTGGCCGTGTAGATTATTTTCAAGAGACAGTATGGATAAAAAAATGTAAAAGTTCTTCAGTACAAAAATGATTAAATTTTTTAACAAAATATTTATATACAAAGATATTATAATGAGGCTTTAAAACCAACCCAAATGCTTTAAATCGATTGCATTTGTCGGTAGAATATAGGAAGCAGGCCATGGGAGGATTTGCTCTTTCCTGCTCACAATATAGCTCCTATTGCTACCGACTGTTTGAGTGCTACAGGCTTAAGAAAACCATACAACAAGTTAACACAGAAACCCGGGATGAAAATATTCAATACAAGCTTTTTTCAATAGTTTTTGGAAGAAATACTCGTTGCTAGACTTCACACCTATTTGCGTTCCACGAATGGGGAATGTTTGACAAGCGATGCTTTCGTGCTGATTTTTACTAAGGGAAGTTTCCCGTCTGGGTGTCCCAGGGTTCGTTGGATACCCGCATTACAAATGCTGGCGTGTAGTGCCCAGTATTACTCGATGGGTCCGCGTTACAAACACGGACCATTTTAAGTTTAACGTAACACTACACTAGTGTCGTGTCAAGCCTCAACTGACGTGTAGAATTAAACAATGAACTCTATTTGCCAAGTTGGGAAGTTCTCGACAAGTTAGCAATAGGCAAAGGGC
>JANQLQ010000002.1 GCA_028280565.1 Fulvivirga sp. | reverse complement strand
AGTCCAGTTTTCATTTTCTTTTGCACGCCCATGCCATAGGCATCCCTTCGGGGAAAGAAAACGAAACAAAAGAAAAGGGCGCCGGCAACCAAGCCCATTTTCCGCGCTAAACGCACTGCCCAGCCCCTATAGGCCGCTTACCCACGGGCCTCAAATGTGCCGCACTGTTCCTGGATGTCCTCCCTCCATACGCCACTTGAATTTTTAATGATTCAACTAGTGCATATTTAGCGCAGCGTAATGCGTACTTATCGGGGCAATAGGATTTGTAATCCGGGCGTTGTCGTTAGTGCCCCATGATCATATAAAAGCGTGTCCTTGAAAATTAGCTTTAATAGGGAAACGTTTGATTTTGGTAAATTAGGCTTCATTTTAAGATGTTTCGGGTAAAGCCAACCTCGAAATAAGCAGTTCAAGCAAGATTTTGGGTTTTGAACGTAACAGGGTCTCTTGTACTCAAGGCATCAGTGCTTCGATCTACGTTTCTTTACAAGATAAGTATAAGTTCGTTTCCTAGGGTTGAACTTAACATTCCTGCCTAACGCTTGCATAGCATTCAGGTAGTTATAGACCTGCCGCTTAGATATTCCCAGCGTTTTGGCGAGCTCCTCCGCATCACCTGATTGCTGTTTGGTAATAAGACGGTCTATTTCTAGGTATCGCTTAATGATCTGTTGTAATGCCACTTGATAGGGAAATTAGGGGGTAGAGGCATTCACAGCCCATCGATAGGCTTTTTGGGGCCGAGATGCCGTGAGTTTTTCGAACTTGACCCGCGCAAGGACTTTGTTCGTTTTACTTTTCATTAAGATCATATTTCGGTGTTTAGTAAACACCAATCCTTTTTTCTTGCCGGGTGATATTTCGTCTAACATTTCGAAAGCCATCCAGCAAATAGAGTATTTTTTAATGGAATGGAAGAGATCTTTGAGTTGGTCATCATAGGGTGAAGGTGCCATGATTTCCAGCCGGGGGGGATAGTCGGGCCTTGTAGTCATAATAAGGTATGATTGTTTTGAATACTGTTAGAATATTTGTTATTTCGGTGCACTTAGACTGCAATTGTGACCGTAAAATAGTTATTGAACAAATAACGCCAATTCCAATGACTTTGTCAAGATAAATGACGTTATAATTTACTTTTCATGGACTTTAGTAAGAGACTGAAAGAACTCAGGGAAAAAAATAAATTGAGCCAAACGGATCTTGCTAACGAGATTAATGCGAAAGTAGATAGGAACATCAAAAGGACCACGATCTCAAATTGGGAAAACAAAAATGCCATTCCTGACCTGTACATTTTGATCGCGCTTTGCGAGATCTTGCATATCACCTCGGATTATCTTTTAGGTATTGATAAGATCGATGTTGGGCCTTTGGTTAATGAAGACATTCCCAGCTATTCTTATTTACAAGGCATTGAGCAGAAGATCGATGAGATAGTTAAAATACAAAATGACCCCAACGCTGACCTGGAAACCACCCGGGAATACCTGGGAGAATTAACAGGCATAAGTAAGGAATTGGTTAAAAAGGCCGATGATATTTTCGTAAAACACGGCAAGGCCATACGATACATCAATCAAGACCTGCGGGTGGAATAGTCCCTGGGTAAAGGCATCCCCCGCTGCTTATCCTGTTGTATTTTGTTGCCAAGATCATAGTGACCGGCCTTGATTAAAGTCGGCAGTAGGCAAAATGATGATAGGGTCCTATTTGCTTTTTGCTGACTGCTTTTACGGGCGGCCTCGTTGTCGATATTAGATAGTGGAAAGGGTAGGATAGCTGGTGTAAGAAGACCGTGTGGCGCGTTTTATATGATTTGTTGATCTTTCAAGGTTGGAATTAGGAGATCTGCGCTTTCAACCCCGGCACTAATTCCTATATTTGAGTAAGCCGCTACTGCTATGAAAACGCTCTACCTTGTTCGTCATGCCAAATCTAGTTGGAAATACCCTGAACTTACGGATTTTGACCGGCCGTTAAACAAAAGAGGTAAAAGGGATGCGCCAGAAATGGGCAGGAGGTTGAAGGATCGCGATATTATGCCGGACCTGATGCTGTCCAGCCCTGCTAACCGGGCGCTTACCACCTGTCGTGAGATCGCCCGCCAGATCGATTTTCCTAAAGGCAGTATACAAACGGATCATGGCATCTACCATGCCGGTACCAGCACACTTTTGGACATAATCCGGAAGACACCGGATTCTATCGAAAGCCTGATGATGTTCGGCCATAACCCGGGATTTACGGATTTTGCTAACCAACTGGCCGGTACGGATATCTTTAACATTCCCACCTGTGGTATTTTTGCCTGCTCTTTTGATGTGGATCACTGGCAAGATGTAGCAGAGGGCAAGGGGAGGATGGTGTTTTATGATTACCCGAAGAAGGGGATATTATAGGGCATGCTTGAAAATTAGATTTGATAATAAACGTCAATTTTTTAGCAAATTAGGGGACCTTTTTAAGGATGCTTCGGGTAGTGCGAACCTCGAAATGAGTAGTTTAAATGGGATTTTGTGGTGGTAAGTCCATGTTCATTTTCTTTTGGGTATGCAAAAGAAAACGAACCAAAAGAAAAAGGCGCCAGCAACCAAGCCCATTTTCCCCGCAAAACGCACTATCCATCCCTCATAGGCCGCTTACCCACGGGCCTCCAATGTGCCGCGCTGTTCCTGGATGTCTCCCCTCCATGCGCCAATTGAATTTTTAAGGCCCTATTATAAAATACTTTTGGTCAAAAATCCTTTTTCCCGGAATCGATACCCAACGAAGAATTTGACGTTCCCGGAAGACCCACGGATATCCAGGTTATCGATTTGGTTGCTCACGGCATGATTGACCACACTGATCCCTCCAAAAAAACTGTCGCTGTTATAGCCGATGGCTGACCGGAGGTTGAGAATGGGTTGTATACCTATTTCGTTACGTTCCCGGTCTTCCGTGGTGTACCTCGTCCATAGATGTGCAGGACCCACTGAAAGTGATACATTGAGGTAAAACTGCTTATAAATGAAGTTGTGAGCATACCCGGGTAAAAGCCCTAGTACAGTGAACCGTGCCCCGCTCACGATGGCATCTTCTGCGAAGGCGTCCCGGCTTTCCCTTGGGATAAGTGTGGAGTCGGCTGAAAAACTAAAGGTAGATGTGCTTAAGCCTAATAAAAACGATCCTGCACTCCGCGTCTGCATGTCGGCCTGGTTAAATGCGGATCGATAGGAGAAGCGGTTATGGTTAAAGATGTAAAATACATTCAGTTGTGAATTGGACATAGAAAGATCCGGCCGTTGTGGGTAAGGCTCGCCTCGTTGCCAACTCGTAATGTGATCACCGGGCCGCTCCAAAAAAAAGCCGGAATATCGCTGGTAGGCCAGGTCACCCCCCCATTTCCTACCGTATATATTCGTCTGGAAGTCCAGCACGTCGGTCTCCCCGTATGTAGTAGGGTCTTGTGTTTCGTTGGGCAACCGGAATGAGAGTTCTAGCCCAATATCAAAAAGATAGACCCCAAGGCCAAGGTAGGCATTCGTGGTCGCTGAATAGGTGATGTCGTCTATGTTCCCGTTTTCATCGCTGAATTCAAGGTTAAGACTACGGACGGTCACCAGCGGTTTTATATAAAACTTATCCTGGAAGTCCACGATATATACCGTGGGGTCGTGGTTTCCTGCTTTTATAGAGTCCCTCTCGTGTGATTCCCCATGACCGTTAGGTCCGGGCCATACCCAAGCCACCCACAAAAGACAACAGAAATGTATACTACGACGCACTATAGGTACATTAAAGTATGAATTCGCTCAGGTCTTTGTTTTTCACTAAACCTGTTAGCTTCTCTTTCACCATTTCGCGTGTGACTACAATTTTCGCATTAGGTCCGATCTTATCCGGAACGTCAAACATGAATTCGTTGAGCAATTGGCTCATTACGGTATGCAGTCTTCGCGCCCCAATATTCTCTACCTCGGTGTTGATCTGGAATGCAGTTTCAGCGATCTCTTCCAGCGCGTCTTCTTGAAAAGTGAGGTCTACCCCCTCTGCTTCTAAAAGAGCTTCGTATTGTTTAGTCAGTGCATTCCTGGGCTCTTTTAAGATATGAAAGAAGTCGTCTTTCGTAAGGTTATTCAACTCTACCCGTATGGGGAATCGTCCCTGCAATTCTGGGATCAGGTCGGAGGGCTTGGCCACGTGAAAGGCCCCGGCGGCTACAAAAAGGATATGATCTGTTTTTATATGGCCGTATTTAGTGTTGACTGTGCTCCCTTCTACAATAGGCAACAGGTCGCGCTGGACCCCCTCTCTACTTACATCGGGGCCGCCCTTTTTGGATGCGCCTGCTGCGATTTTGTCGATTTCATCAATAAAGATCACCCCGGTATTCTCTGCTTTTTGGATTGCCAGCTCTTTCACCTCGTCCATATCAATGAGCTTAGCCGATTCTTCCTCTATTAAGAGCTTACGCGCTTCGGCAATGCTTACTTTTCGCTTTTTATTTTTCTTAGGCATCATACCACTGATCATTTCTTGTAAGTTGATCATTGCGGATTCGTCCATCATTCCCCCACCTATCATACCTATCCCTGCATTGGCGGGTTGTTTTACGTTGATATCGATCTTCCTGTCCTCGAGCTCCCCGTTCCGGATCTTTTCCCTGAACCGCTCCCGTGTCCTTTCATTCAACTCCGCTTCTGATGTAGGGGCATCATCCGTGTAGGTGACCGTGGAAGTGGAGGAGCCTACCTGCGGAGTATCCTTTAAAGGAGGGATCAGTGCATCCAAAATGATGTCTTCCACTATTTTTTCCGCTTTTATTTTTACCTCTTCCTTTTTCTCAGATTTCACAAGGTTCACAGATTGCTCTACCAGGTCGCGGACCATGCTTTCTACATCACGCCCTACGTATCCAACTTCGGTAAATTTAGAGGCTTCTACTTTGGTAAAAGGAGCATTGGCGATCTTGGCCAAGCGGCGTGCTACCTCTGTTTTTCCCACCCCGGTGGAGCCTATCATGAGTATGTTATTGGGGATGATCTCGCCCTGCATCTCGTTTTTCACATTCATTCTTCTCCAACGATTGCGGAGCGCTATAGCCACGTTTCTTTTTGCATCTTTTTGCCCGATAATGTATTTATCTAACTCTTCGACGATTTGTCTCGGTGTCAGATATTCCTTTTCGTTTAACATCTTATAAAGTTCTTCTTTTCAAAAACATATTTGTATTCGCAGTCAATGAGAAATTATTAGATCCACCTGCTGCATGGTACCCTCCCCGGCTATAAGCAAATTCGAAGGCTTTAACCCTGAACATCAATCCGAATGAAAACCCGGCTCCTTGTGCTGTATCTTCTAGTTTTAACTCTTGTCGGACCAAATGGTTATATCCTGCTCTAAGGTTAAAATTTTTCGAGAGTATCAATTCCGTCCCTACGGTGAAGCGTCGTAATAGCTTGTCGAGTGTACCGGGTTCTTCCTCTCCTGCCGGCGCATTGACTGGGTCAAAAAAAGCGATATCCTCCCGGGATAAATTATAACCGGTAAAAGTAAAGCGGAAAGGCATGTAGCGTGGTTTGAATGTAACTCCTGCCTGTATATCAAAGGGGAGTTCTCCCTCGTCGGTACCGGAATAGTCGGAAATAACGAACCCAATATTTTTAAATACAAGCCCTATACTTAATTGCTGCGTAGGATGGATAAATGCTCCTCCAATGTCCAATGCCACGGCTGAGCTATTGAAACCGGCGATGTTCGATTGTATGAATTTTATACTCCCTCCCATAGAAAAATTAGCGATCCTGTGCGCCCTGCCCAGCGTTACATACGTTTCGCGGGCATCGAATTCTCCCAATGGGGCTCCTGTAGGATCAAACCCATCAAAAGTACCATAATTTAAGTGGTTTACTCCAATAAACCAGCTTCCCCACTTTCCAAAGTCATGCTGGTAGACGGTGGCAAGGCTATGAGCATCGGCGAAGTAGGACAGGTAATTAAATGAAACTAACCCCGACAGGGTATCCGTAGATAACGCAGGGTTGGAGATCACGAGGTTAACATCTTCGCCGGGAGTAGAAACATTGAGTCCTCCCAGCCCAACGGTCCGTGGGGTGTAGGGAATGTTCACAAACTCATACGAGCGCTGCCCTCCCACTTGCCCCAATGATACAGCACAAAAACACGTGTTAATGAGTAATAGCCAGTACTTCCACATAAAACTTTAGGACGAGGTTACGTCTTATTAACCTGATCTTCAAAGGTAAATTGCACGGGTTGTTTAACTTTTTGCCCTAACAATGCTATGTTTAGCACCTCGTTTACCGTATCTACATAGTGGAAGGTGATATCTTTTAAATACTGCTCGTCAATTTCTTCAATATCACGCTGGTTTCTTTTGCTTAGGATGATGTCTTTCATACCTGCTCTCCGGGCGGCTAATATTTTCTCTTTTATACCTCCTACAGGCAGTACTTTACCTCTCAGGGTGATCTCCCCCGTCATAGCCAGCTTACTCTTTACCTTTCGCTGCGTGTAGATGGAAGCCAACGAGGTGAGCATGGTGATCCCCGCTGAAGGACCGTCTTTGGGTACGGCGCCCGCAGGGATATGGATATGAAGGTCATATTGATCAAATACACGGTGATCGATGTTCAGCCTGCTCGCATTAGCCTTCAAATAAGAAATTGCCGCCATGGCGGATTCCTTCATTACTTCGCCGAGCTGTCCGGAAAGGGTGAGCTTACCCTTTCCTCGGCTTAGGCTTGATTCTATGAAAAGTATCTCGCCGCCTACCTGTGTCCAAGCCAGGCCGGTCACCACACCGGCGAGGTCATTCCCTTGATAGAGCTCCTTGTCAAACACCTCTGCCCCAAGTATGTCCCTTACTTCTTTACCCGTGATCACTTTGGTGAAATCTTCTTCCATCGCCTTGTACCTGGCCACTCGCCGGATCACTGAAGCCAGCTTGCGTTCCAAATTTCTTACACCGGATTCACGCGTATACCCTTCTATTACCGCGGAAATAGCGCTTTTATGGAACGTAACATCTTTTGCTTTCAACCCATGCTCCTTCTTTTGCTTAGGAATAAGGTGCTTTTTAGCGATCTCGATCTTTTCCTCTATCGTGTAGCCATTGATCTCGATAATTTCCATCCGGTCCCTCAATGCGGGATGGATCGTATCGATGGAGTTGGCAGTAGCTATAAAAAGTACTTTCGAAAGATCATACTCCATTTCCAAGTAGTTGTCCATAAAAGTACTGTTCTGCTCCGGGTCCAATACTTCCAGCAGGGCGGATGCAGGATCTCCTCGGAAATCAGAGCTTACTTTATCTATCTCGTCCAGTATAAACACTGGGTTTGAAAATTTTGCTTTTTTGATGTTTTGAATGATCTTCCCCGGCATAGCCCCAATATAGGTTTTGCGATGACCGCGGATCTCTGCTTCATCGTGCACCCCGCCCAGGGACATCCTGGCGTACTGGCGGTTGAGGGCCTTGGCAATGGATTTTCCAAGCGAGGTCTTACCTACACCCGGGGGGCCGTATAAGCAAAGGATAGGCCCCTTCATATCTCCTTTTAGTTTTAATACGGCCAGGTATTCAAGGATCCTGTCTTTGACTTTTTCCATGCCGAAATGATCCTTGTCGAGTACCTTCCGGGCATGTTTCAGGTCAAAGTTGTCTTTTGAGTACTTTTCCCAGGGTAGATCCAATAGTAGCTCCACGTAGTTCATGGCTACTGGGAACTCTGCCGCCGCCGGGTTCATACGCGCGATCTTATCCACCTCTTTGTTAAAATGATCACTGACCGTTTTTGGCCACTTCATTTTGGCTCCTTTGACCCGGAGTTCTTCGATATCTTGGTCAGGTCCATCATGCCCCAGCTCATCTTGCATGACTTTGATCTGCTGGCGCAGGTAGTAATCGCGCTGTTGCTGGTCTATATCCGTGTGTACTTTCTTCTGGATATCCTGTTTGATCTCCAAGAGCTGTACTTCTTTCAGCATAAGCTCCAGCAGCAATGTAGCCCGCTCGGTACCATCTTCGGTCTCCAACAGCTTTTGCTTTTGGTCCACTTCAGCGTTGAGGTTAGACGATAAGAAATGGGTCAGGAAGCTTACATCCTGTATATTGTCCAAGGCCATTTGTGCTTCCTGGGGTATTTCCGGGTTGAGCCTCAGTATTTTTGCAGCGGCATCTTTTAACGACTGGGTGATGGCCTTTACCTCTTTTGAGCTCTTGTTGGGGAAGTAAGTCTCCAATAGCCTTACCTTGGCCGTTAAAAATGGGTCTTCTCCCAAGATCTGTTCTACCGCGAACCTACTCTTCCCCTGGATGATGATGGTGGTATTGCCGTCTGGCAAAACTAACATTTTAATGATCTTGGCAATTGTGCCAATGCTGTAGATATCCTCCGGCCCGGGGTCTTCGGTATGTATGTTTCGCTGGGCGACGACCCCGATGACGCGATTACCTTTGTAAGCTTTCTTTACCAGCCTAATGGACTTTTGCCTGCCTACTGTGATCGGTATCACTACCCCTGGGAACAGCACCGTATTCCTAATGGGCAAAATGCCCAATTCACTAGGGAGGTCTTCTTTTTTCAGCTCTGAATGATCCTCAGGATTGATTAACTGGATCAGTTCGTCCGTATCTTCCTGGACTAATTCGGACAAAAAATATTTATTAAACATAAAATCCCTTCTCAATTTTTCATGCCATTTTGGCACTATTTTCCGTGTAACTCCTCCATTTTCACCAACCTACATATATTGTCAATCGCTGTGCCAAAAACTCTTTACAGCAATCTTCTTGATAAAAATACTTTTTTATAACATCTTTAATGCCAGCACAGCGCTAGGAGGGCCTTGAAAAAAATCGTGAACATCTGCTTATTATGCAGCATTTTTGCTGTCATTTCTATCCCCGCTTCTGGCCAGAAGAGCAAAAAAGTTAAGCGGTCGGCGGGTACCATAACCCTTAATGATACGCTTTCTTCCTTCAGCGGTTCCGACTTATTCAGGTTTCCCAATATCAACAAGTTACCGTATTATTCGAACAACAGTGCATTAAAAAAGATCAGGGGGCTGGATAAGCAAGAAAAATGGGAAGAGCTGTACCCCCTGCTCAGGAATTATGTTAAGAATTTCGGCATTGTTAACTTTTACCGTGATACGTATTGGCTTTGGAAGCTGGCGAAGCTTACCGAAACTTTTGGGAACTTGGATGAAGCCAAATTACTCTACAAGTTAGTGCTGAAACACCATAGGGAGGACATTGATATACGCAGTGTAGAGCTATATTACAGCGACTTATCGAAGAATGAGAAAGATTACTACGTACCCTTGGAATACTACTATGAGTTAGTGGACTATCGTAAGGAGGTAGATACCCTACGCCCTCCCCGGAGCGTGCTTTTGAACATGGGAGCGGTGATCAATTCAGATTGGGCCGATTATGCTCCTACCCTTGGAGATGAAGATGATGTTTTGATCTTTACTTCCAAGAGAAAATCGAACAATAGGGGCTTAGACCCGGAAAATAATGAAGACCTATTTTATTCTCGTTTTGAAGATGGGACCTGGGCTACTGCCGAGGAATTCGAGGAGGTAAACTCCAGGTATAATGAAGGGTCTGCATGCCTAAGTAAAGATGGTAAGACACTTTATTTTGCACGATGTAACTCGCCAGATGCTTATGGAGACTGTGATATATTCATAGCTACAATGAAGGAAGACAGCACGTGGGGAAATGTAGCTAACCTAGGGGCTAACATCAACAGCATCGGCTGGGATAGTCACCCCAGCCTCTCCCACACGGAAGATACGCTCTATTTCGCTTCCGATCGTATCGGCGGATTCGGACTTTCGGACATTTACTTTAGTACTAAGAATTCGGAAGGAAAGTGGTCCAAGGCGAAAAACTTGGGGCCGATCATCAACACCCGGAACTCCGAGGTAAGCCCTTTTTATCACCATGTTTTTGATGTCCTGTATTTCAGCTCTAATGGTCAAAATCTCAACTTCGGGGAGTTTGATATTTATAAATCGTATCATGACGGCAAAAACTGGCAGGAGCCGCAGAACATAGGGCCGTTGGTGAACGGTCCGGGCAGTGAGTATTATTTTACCATCGACTCTGGCTCTGAAGACCTATATTATGCCCGCTCGGCGGAAGAGAACTTGGGTAATATGGACCTGTATTCTTTTCCACTGCCCATGGAAGCCCAGCCGGGGGCAACTACCAAGCTTACCGGCTCTTTAATGAACGAAGAAACAGGTGAACCTTTTAAGGGAATTGTATCGATCATCGACCTGGATAATGGTATAGAGGTAGCTCCAAAGTTTTTACGGCCAGACGGAACCTTTGAGTTCAGGCTGATCAATAACAATAACTATTTGCTGATCATCCAAGGGGAAGAATTTTTCAGGATAGAGGAATTATTTTATTTAGACGGTGACATGGAATTGAACCGGTTTACAGACCCTATTTCCAGTAAACTCAAGTTCCAATCGCTGGAATTTGAAGAAGGCCGGGCCGACCTCACAACGCCTATGTATGGCGACCTGGACAAACTGGCTGACTTTTTACTCGATAATCCTGACTTTAACCTGAGGATCTCCGGGCATACCGACTCTGACGGTAGGGAAGACTTTAACTTAAAGCTGTCCCAGGAGCGAGCGGATGTAATTAAGGAATACCTGGTCTATTTTGGGAATATCGAAAGTCAAAGGATCGAAGCAAAAGGTTTTGGCAGTAGTAAACCCATTGTACAGGAAAATTCCGAAGAAGATAAAAGCCTTAACCGAAGGGTGGAGTTTGAGATCTATCGTGACGAGAGTACGGGAAACTAAGGACGAAATATGAAATCAGAAAAAGGAAAATATCGAAATCTAAGAAAACGGGGTGCAGGGTTCGAATTTTAGAAGTTAAGTTCCTTGTAGGCCAGGAACCCAAAACCTTACACCTTTCATTTTCATATTTCTAATTTCCGATTTTTTACTCCTCCTTCAACCAGTTTTTTTATTTGAACCTTTTCTTTTTAAGAACGACTATCCTATGTTGACAAGAATTCATGGGTGTAGATAAGGTTTTTGATGAGTTGTTGATCTTACGCTGCCATGCCGGTGACCGGAAGGCGCTGGAGCTTTTGGTAAAGCGATGGAACAAGAAGTTCACCAGTTTTTCCTACAAGCTGGTAAAGGACCTTCCTGTAGCCCAAGACATTACACAGGAAAGTTGGCTGTCCATTATCAAAGGACTTAAAAAGCTCAAAGATCCCAGTAAATTCAGTACCTGGGCCTACCGTATCGTGTATAACAAATCCATGGACTGGTTAAGAGGAAGTAAGAGAAACGTAGTCCTCGAGCACGAGATGCCGAATGAACCGGTAGAGGAGGCAGATTACAAAAATGAACAGGAGAGAGCTGTTTATCAATCGCTCCGGGAGCTGCCTGAGCGCGAAAAATTGATCTTGTCCTTATTTTACTTAGAGGGGCATCGTGTGAAAGAGATTGCCGATATACTCGGTATTCCTACCGGTACGGTGAAGTCGAGGATATATTACGCAAGAGAACATTTGAAGAAAATTTATAAAGAGGTGTATTATGAAACATAATGAAGACATTGATAACATCATCTACGAAGCGCTGAGTAAAGAGGAAGCACAATTTTATAACCAGTTGGGAGAGCAATCGATCCTGGAAATGGCGCTGGACGTGTACAAGGGGAGGAACAAGTGGATATCCATCACCTCGGCAGTTTTGGGCGTGGTATTATTTGCAATTTTTGTTTATGCCGCGGTCCAGTTTTTTAAGGTGGAAGATACCCGTGAGATGCTCCAGTGGATGGCGATAGGCTTTGTATGCCTCGGGACGAGCCAGGCCATGAAAGTATGGCAATGGATGCAAATGGACAAAAATACTCTTCTTCGTGAAATGAAACGGCTAGAGGTGCAGATCTCTATGTTGTCGAAGAAACTCGCTGAAAAGGAAGAAGCTTGATGTTGGGGGGAAAGCTGGTGGTAAATTTGTGCTTAATATAGTCACAATATAAAATACCAACTTTCCCTCTTATGTTATAAAGAACTGCCCGGTCAATTCAGCCCAAACAGCTTTTTAACAAACTCGATTTTAAATATGTCGTTGAAAATGATGAAAACCATTAGCAAAAGCAGGAACACCATCCCGATCTTCTGTGCGGTTTCCAGGAAATTGTCAGAAGGCTTACGCCCTGAAATGATCTCATAAGACAAGAACATCACGTGCCCGCCGTCCAAGGCTGGGATGGGGAGTAAGTTCATAAAGGCCAATACCATGGAAAGCAGCCCGGTCATTCGCCAGAAGCGATACCAATCCCAGGTTCCGCCGTAAGCTTTGGCGATGCCAATAGGCCCGGACAGTGACTTGGTGAAGGAGAGCTCCCCGCTGAACATTTTGCCGAAGGCCTTAACCTGCAGGAATACAATTCCAAATGCCCGCTGGGTACCTAATGATACTGACCGGCCAAAATCATAGTGAATGATGCTTTCGTCAAAATCAATGACGGGTGCATAACCGATAATCGTATCGTTTTTGAAGTATTCAGAGAAGGTCAGCAACTCATCTCCCCGCTGTACTTTCAAGCGGATGGAGTCGGCGGAATATCCTTTTAGCTTAGCGATCACCTCGTCCTGGTATTGTACCGGGGTGCCAGATATTTCTGTGATCCTGTCGCCCTCTTGTATTCCTATTCTTTCTGCCAGCGTATTTTCCGCTACGGCGCCCACAACGGACTCCAGCCGGGGAAAAATGAACTTAGACATCGCCTTTTCATCGTTCAAGTTTTCAATGAAATTGCCCGGGATGGGAATGTCGATCAATGCGCCGTTGCGTTCTACGGTGTAAGAGGCATTATCTGCCAAGAATACCTCGCCGTCTATGATGTCTTGAAAATCATCAAAATCTTCACCATTTACCTTGACGATCTTATCACCTGTTTTCAACCCTATCCCCTCGGCCAGTTCATAAGCCACGATGCCACCTTTAGCATTTATGGCATCTTTAGAAATGTAGGTGTCACCAAACATATAGGTGAGCGTGATAAAAATGATCACCCCGGTGATCACATTCACGATGATCCCACCGAGCATAACGATGAGCCTTTGCCATGCCGGTTTTGAGCGAAATTCATACTCTTTAGGCGGCTCTTTCATAGCGTTTGTATCCAGTGATTCGTCGATCATACCGGAGATTTTAACGAAGCCTCCCAGTGGGATCGCGCTTAATGCGTACTCGGTTTCTCCCCATTTAAAACTGAAAATCTTTGGAGGGAAGCCAATTGAGAACTGTTCTACCCGCATCCCGAAAAACTTAGCCGCTATTAAGTGACCCGCTTCATGAAGCCCTACCAATATTGACAGGCTCAGGATGATCTGGGCGGCCATTACTAATCCTTCCATCTATTTTATAAATTCTAAAGCTTTAATTCTTGTCTCTTTGTCTGTATTAACGTAATCTTCGTAAGAGGGCTCTTTTATAAAAGCAATTTTGGCCATGCAATGTTCCACTACATCCGACATTTCTAGAAAACCTACCCGGTCTTCCAGGAAGGCTGCCACTACTACCTCGTTGGCCGCATTGAGAACGCAAGGGATGTTACCTCCTTCTCTTAACGCATTAAACGCTAATGCAAGGTTACGAAAAGTTTTGGTATCAGGTTGCTCAAATGTAAGGGCCGGGTACTTTGAGAAGTCAAAACGAGGAAAATCGGATGCATAACGCTCCGGGTAGGTCAAAGCATACTGGATCGGCAGTTTCATATCAGGCAGGCCCATTTGCGCTTTTATGGAGCCATCCTCAAACTGCACCATCGAATGAATGATGGATTGAGGATGTACCACGACCTCTATCCTATCCGCCTCTAAGCCAAATAGCCATTTTGCTTCGATCACCTCCAATCCCTTGTTCATGAGTGAGGCGGAATCGATGGTGATTTTGGCCCCCATGTCCCAGTTAGGGTGTTTCAACGCCTGTGCTTTAGTGACCTGTGCCAAGTCTTCACGATTCTTACCCCTGAACGGTCCACCCGAGGCGGTTAAAATGATCTTTTCTATCGGGTTGTGAAATTCGCCGACCATACATTGAAATATGGCAGAATGCTCGGAATCTACAGGATAAATGTTTACCCCCTTTTCCCGGGCAAGACGGGTGATCAGCTCCCCGGCCACTACCAATGTTTCTTTGTTGGCCAGGGCAATGTTTTTGCCGGTTTCCACGGCTTTTATCGTGGGCTTTAGCCCGCAGTAACCTACCAACGCGGTAAGCACCAGGTCGATCGTGTCCATTTCCATGACCGAGGTGATGGCGTCATCACCGCTGTAGACTTTTATGCCGTGAGGGTCCAAAGCCTGGAATACCTGGTCATAGCGATCTTCATTGCCGATCACCACTACGTTAGGCTTGAACTCTACAGCCTGCTGGATCAAAAGATCCGCGTTATTACCTGCTGTGAGTACCTCTACCTCGAAATGTTCTTTATGAGCCCGGACCACATCCAGCGCTTGGGTGCCAATGGAGCCGGTAGAACCTAGGATAGCGAGGTTTTTCTGCTGCGGAGATTTCATCGATCTTTGATTTTTGAATAGTGATCAATGATTTTGATGAGCCCTTTTATGGTATTTGACTTGAGGTTATTCCTATCAATAAAATCCTCTATATCATAAAAATAATCACCCGTAAACTCGTAGAGGGCATTTTTATCAATTACCTTAAATTGTTTCACTTCCTCTTCAGACTTGCTCTTTTCAAACTTCCTATCATGTGAACGTATTCGGTAAGCGTCGGGATTACTTATGTCGTGAGCTAATGATAAGTTAAAGCTTTTACTCTTTTTGCCCTCAAGATAAGGTGTGATTTTTCCTGATGCATCAATAAGATAGATCCATTCTTTGACGTTTTCGAATTTGGGATCTACAATCGGAATATTATTCAAACCCACTGCATTTTCTAATAACCAATTAGGATCTTTTAATTCAAATATAAACCTAGACAGGATTGCAACTCCTTTTGCCTCATGGACCACACTGAAGAAAATAGGTTTATCACGATCCGATGTGCCATCTTTGTAAGGTAAAGAGTAAAAAGTTTTCTTCGTGCCGTCCTCATATTGTAGTTCAAAGAAAACAACATTCTCTGCAATGAAATTTTCTATTTTCCCTGGCTTTCTTACCCGTAAAATCTGCGATACAAAATTATAGTTCAACTCCCCGTCAATGATTTCATTGTTCATTAATTGGAGATTTCCCTGGAACCAATATTCGTTTTCGGTATTAAAATTTTTTGTTTGCCCAATTATCTCAATTGAGATTAAGGATAACACGGAAAACAATAAGAATATTTTAGATTGTTTTATACTGATCATTGTATACTGGATTGGAGTTCCTTTGCAATTTTCCGGTCATTTGATAACCGCGGGACTTTGTTCTGCCCTCCCAATTTCCCTAACGATTTCATATAGCTGATAAAGGCATTCTTTCTAAGCGGGATCACCTCCAGGTTCCGGAGAATGCTCCCCGAGACCAGGTCATCATAGTAAATATTCAATTTGCGAAGCTGCAAATCTAACTCTTTTTCAAAGGCCCGCAAGTCATGGGGAGGATTGGCGAACTCTACGTACCACTCGTGAAGCGGCAGTCCTGTTCCCGGCGTAACGTTAGGCGCCACGGTGAATTCCACGAGTTCAGTTTCGGGGAATTTTTCACAGCTGTATTTCATGGCTTTTTCTACTTCCTCGCCGATCACATGTTCGCCGAAGGCAGAGATAAAATGTTTTATTCTTCCTGTTACCAATACGCGATAGGGGTCCTTAGAGACAAACTTTACCGTATCCCCGATGGAGTATCCCCAAAGGCCGGCATTATTGTTAATGACCAGCGCATAATTTACCCCGAGTTCTACCTCCTCGATCAGCAGGCGCCGGGGGTTTTCATTGAAATATTCCTCGGCAGGGATGAATTCAAAGAAAATGCCGCTATTCAGCAGCAATAACAGCCCTTCCTCGGTTTGTGTATCCTGGTAAGCAATGAACCCCTCCGATGCAGGGTAAGTCTCAATGGAATCCACCTGCTTCCCAATGGACTCAAACAACTTGGCCCGGTAGGGCTCAAAATTCACTCCGCCATATACGAACAGGGAAAAATTAGGGAATACCTCTTTCACTTTTTTACCGATACGCTCAGTGATCCGGTCAAAATACATTTGTACCCAGGGAGGGATGCCAGAGATCAAGGTCATATCCTCTGCCAAGGTTTCGTCGATGACCTTCTCCAATTTGGCTTCCCAGTCTTCGATGCAGTTGGTTTCGTAACTTGGCATTTGGTTAGTTCGGAGATAAGCCGGTACGTGATGGTTCACGATACCGGATAAACGCCCGGTTTTGATCCCTGCCGTATCGGTCAGCGTGGGGCTCCCGGAAAGGAATATCAGCTTGCCGTCCAAGAATTTGGCCCGCCCCGTTTCATGAACATAGCTCAATAATGCATTACGTGCGCTATGGATATGGTTAGGAATAGAATCCTTGGTCACAGGGATATATTTTATCCCTGACGTGGTCCCGGAGGTTTTGGAAAAGTATTCGGGCCTACCCGGCCAGAGTATGTTCTCTTCCCCTTTCACCAGGGGCTCGATCCAGGGCTTTAGCTGCTCATAATCCCGGATGGGAACATTCCTCTTAAAGTCGTCGTAATGCTGGATAGTATCAAAGCTGTGATCCTTGCCGAAAACCGTACCGGCTGCCTTTTCGACGAGGTATTGCAGGGTTTTGTGTTGGTACTTAGCCGGTTGTCGCGACCACTGTAAGGTTTGGTGATGCACGTAAGCCGCAAAGGGTTTGCTCAATACCGATCGAAATCCCATATTCAGCAAAAATACTAAATAACCGGGTGGAAGTGACGCGAAGGAAATTGGAAATTTAGGAAACTCCTTTTTATTGGCACCGTTTTATAATTTTGACAATTAACGTTAAGGAGAATGAGAAGAACGATTCAAATGGTGGTGGTCAGTTTTTTAGCTGGACTGGCCGGGGCGTACACCTTCCAGCAGATCAATGAAGGTCTTGAACCAGCAGGCCCGTTGAATACTGATTCTACTCTTTTGGTAAAAAATAAGGTGGACCAACCTCGTTTTACCGCAGCTGAGCCTCATAGTGCACCGGTAGTCTCACCTAATGACCTGCCTGCTACGGATTTCGTGGTAGCTTCAGAGGTAAGTACCAAAAGTGTGGTATACATTAAAAATATTTCGGAACGCTACTATCGCCGGAGTTATTTGGATTGGTTTTTTGATATTAATCCCGGTACGCAAACACAGGTGAGCAGTGGCTCCGGGGTCATTTTTTCCCGGGATGGGTACATTGTCACTAATAACCACGTGATACAGGATGCCGACCGCATAGAGGTAGATTATAACCGCAAGACCTACCAGGCCGAATTGATCGGGACGGATCCTTCCACGGACCTGGCCGTATTAAAGATCGACGGGAAAAACTTACCCGTTATCCCGATTGGCAGCGGTAAAAACCTATCCATAGGAGAGTGGGTGATTGCTGTTGGGAATCCCTTTAACCTCACTTCCACGGTAACAGCCGGGATTGTGAGCGCAAAGGGCCGAGAGATCAATATTTTGGAGGGAAAATTCCCAATTGAATCTTTCATACAAACAGATGCCGCCATTAACCCCGGCAATAGTGGCGGAGCCTTGGTGAATAAAAGCGGGGAACTCGTGGGCATCAATACCGCCATTATTTCCCGGACAGGCTCCTATGCAGGATACGGTTTTGCCGTACCCGTGGATATAGTAAAAAAGATAGTAGATGACCTCATAGAGTATGGGGAAGTACAGAAGGCGTTTTTCGGGGGAGAGGTGTCAGACTATGATGCTTCAGTGGCGGAAAGGCTTGACCTCAAAGTAGATGCTAACCAACTCTCCGGGGTGTTGCTGTCTTATGTACAAAAAGACGGGGCCGCGGCGAGGGCAGGTATGCAAGAGGGTGATATAATCATACGGATCAATGGCTATACCATTAACAGCCGCAGTGAATTTGAAGAAGAATTGAGTTATCACTCACCCGGCGACAAAATTAACGTAACGTATCAAAGGAGCGGTAAAAACTACTCCACGGAGATGGTACTGACCAATCGTGAGGGGACCACGAGTATATTAAAGCGCGAGATCTTGACTTCCGAAGCGCTGGGCGCCCAGTTTGAAACGGTTCCTAAAGTAGAAAGGGAGCTGTTGGAGATAGAATACGGGGTGAGAGTATTCAATATTGAAAACGGCTTGATCAAAAGAATAGGGATCACGGAAGACTTTGTGATTACGGATATTAACAGGAATGCCGTTAAAGATCCGAAAAAACTGATCGAGATATTGGAAAGAATAAGAGGCAGGGTGATCATAGAAGGTGTTAACCGGCAAGGCAGGGAAGGATATTATTCCTTTTATTTACGGTAAAATCCTTTCATGAACGATTATTTTGAACACCACCCTGCTGGTATACCTGCGTTTGGGAAAATCCTATGCTCCCATGACCGGTACGGTTTTGGAGCGCATATTACTTTCTACCCAGGTTCCTGCCGAGTTCAAAGGAGTATGGTGGAAAAGGATCCTGTTTTCGCTTAAGGTACCACGCTCGTGTTCAAAAAAAGTAGAAAAAGCATACTATCGCCGCTGATCCTTACGATAAGCCTGGGGTGTTACTTAAGTGTAAAAGTGCCACCCGGTATTTTTTGGCCCGCGGCTATATTAGGGTATGCTATTCCTGTCGTGGTTTTTATCAACCTATTTCTTTTTGTTTTTTACCTGCTGTTAAAAAATAGGAGATACTGGTTCCACCTGGCGGGGTTGCTCTTTGCCGTCCCGTTCATTTGGGTATCTTTTAATGTCACGGGGCAGCAAAACCCGGTCGAGGGCACCCAGTTTAAGCTCATGAGTTTTAATGCTAAACTTTTCAGGGAATCGGAAACGTATGAAAAATTTTCAAGGGAAACCATAGATTGGGTGACGAAGGATAGTTCGGACATCAAATGCATCCAAGAGTTTAGCTATAACCCGGATAATCCCAAGTTGGATGTACTTCAAATGCTGAAAGATCGTGGCTATTACCATTATAACTTCCAAATAGATCAAAAACATAATCCGGGCCTGGCCATCTTCAGCAAATATCCAATTGTATCGCGTGGTATCGTGAACCCGGAGAATACCTCGGTGAATAATATGATCTACGCCGATGTTACCATAGGTCCTGACACCGTCAGAATTTACAATGTACATCTAAAATCTATGCGTTTTGAGCTTGAAAGGTATAAGGAAAGCGACCGGCTAAGGAGCACCATGAAAATCGTGATCAACAAACTACGGTATGGTGCTATAGACCGGGCCTACGAGATCCGGAAACTCCTGTCACATGTGGACCAATGCATGCATCCCGTGGTAATATGCGGGGATTTCAACGAAACTCCCTATTCTTATAATTACTTTACCATGAAGTCAAAATTCAACAATAGCTTCGAAGAAGTGGGCAAAGGGTTTGGATTCACATTTCATGGTCAGCCTATGAAGCTGAGGATCGATCATCATTTTTACAATGACAAAATAGAAGTGGCTGGGTACTGGCTGGATCATTCGATGGAAGTCTCCGATCATTATCCTAGCCGTGCTTTATACAGCATTAAGGGTTTACACCGTGATCAGTAAGCCAAGTATTTTCAAACGCTTCAAACTGCTCTAACAGTGCCAGGGTTACGGTTCCGGGCTTCCCTCCACTATAGATAGTTTCGTCTATTTTTATGACCGGCACTACCTTCTTCAATGTGCTCGTAATAAAAACCTCCTTTGCCTTACGCAAGTCATCCAAGGTTACCACTGACTCTTCGACCTTGAATTTTTCGCCTGGAAGGGCCAGGATGTTTTTCCGCGTGACTCCGGGTAAAATATTGGCAGCAGGTGTTTTTATCGTGTTATCCTGCTGGACTATGAATATATTGCTCCTCGTCAATTCGGTAATGTGGCCTTGGGTGTAGTATAATACATCCATGGCCTTTGCAGCCTTGATCTTGTCTGCTAACCAAATGCCTGTCAGGTAGCCTGTAGTTTTTACTGTTGGCAGCTCACGCTGGAATTCATGTGTGATCAGTGCTACCCCGTTTTGGTAAACCGAAGCATCCAATGGCTTTATCGGCTCCTGTGTAATTACGAGGTTAGGGGAGGCCGGGGTATAAGCATCTTCCGAATATCCACCGGTGAGCAGCAGGCGTATTCCTGACCGGTGGGCGTTATTCAATTCGATCAGTTCGAGTACCAAGTCTTTTAGTGCCCGTTTGGTGTAAGGTAAGGGGAGCCGCGTGATCTCCGAGGAGCGGAAGAACCGGTCAATATGATCATCGACAAACAGGGGTATGTTATCCTTGACACGAAAAAAATCGAAAATCCCGTATCCTCTTAATAAGGCCAAGTCCCGTATGCCCAAACGGGCTTCTTGAATACTTACAAATTGACCATTGATAAAACAGTGCATCCTTTGATCATAACGTCTCTACTGGTTACAATAATAGTGAAAATTTCTATTGGAGTGGTTTCGTTGATACTTGGTGTCGTGTCAAGCTTTAAAAGATGGGTTGCCGATGGGGTATTGCCGGCTGCTGACTTTAACTTCCGTTGATGTTATTCGGCAGGTTCGGAGAACCTGCATATACTTAAGCACGGGTTTGGAAAACCCGCGCCATATGGAGCGTATAGAATTTTTTGCTGTTTTCGACCCGGGCCTAGGTTTTTATTCCTTTTTTGTTGTTTTGTCTCCACAAAACTCCTGATCTTAATCACCTGGGTTTTGGATGGTCGTCAGTTGAACTCATCCTAAACCACGGAATCTTTGTAAAAACAACCTAATTAGTGTTATGAAAATAGACATACAAACGGTAGGTTTTTCTGCCAGGGAAGACTTGCTAGAATATGCCCAAAAGAAGATTGACGGGCTGACAAAGTATTATGACCGTATCACCGGGGTAGATCTCTATCTAAAGCTGGTGCAGGACGAACAAGAAGAGAACAAAGAAGTACAGGTGAAGATACACCTGCCGGGCCCTACTCTTTTTGCCCAGCACCAATCCGATAACTTCCACGAATCACTGAACGAGGTGATGGATAAGATCATCAAACAACTGAAAAAGAAAAACGAGCTAGAAAAAGAGAAGAGATGATGGGTCATCTCTTCCACAGTCTCTTTGCTTTTGTCCTGCTACTTTTCGATGCTGGCTACACCTGAGCCGGTAGAAATTCTAATGCGTAGGTCACTATCTCCTAACTGGGCGGTTTTCTTGATCACTACCTGGCCATTTTTTCGCGATCCTTGTTTTATTTCTTCTTCCTTATCAAAGGCAAAAGGAGCGGTGATCTTACCATGCTTTTTGCTCGCTTTCATAACTACCAGTCCACGGATGGCATTGCCGTTAAAATCAACACTGGCATTGCCGGAGCCGCTGTTCACACTGATGTCATATTGAAGAGAAGACTGGAGGGTCACCACAGCGTTACCAGACCCCGAGTTAAATGAGCTTTCTCCAGTTAGGGTGATCCCGGAAGCATTGATATTGCCACTGCCCGTGTTGGCGCTGATCATTGCCTTTGCATCTTTCATGGTGATGTCTCCCGAGCCGCAGTTGACCCGCAGGTCGCCATCGGCTTCTTCAATGCGTATATCCCCGGAGCCGGTATTGAAGTTAAACTCCCCGTCTACATCATAAAGCTTAATATCTCCCGACCCGGTGTTTGAACGCATCTCTCCGCTGATCTGCTTTAGCAAAATATCTCCTGACCCGGTGTTCATGTCCAGTTCAAAAGACAGGTTGGAGGCTTCAAAATCACCTGATCCCGTGTTATACCTAATGTCCAACCCATCAGGAATGGTGAATGTCCACTGGCCTTTGCCTTTTACAGAGCCACGATCAAAGATCTCCTTGACTACTAACCGGTCTCCTTCTTGATCAATAACAGGCTTATACCCTTCATCGTAGGTGTGCTCCAGGTCTACCCTTACTTCGGAATTTGAACTTTTCTTCAATAAACAATCCCCGGCGGAGGTGCTAACTATGATCTTTTGTATCCCCGAAAATGATTTGGAGATCTTTTGCTGGGCAAGACCGGCGGTGATGAAGCAGCAGATCAGTAGAGATGTAGTAGAAAGTTTATGGTACATGATGGATGATTTTTAGTGTAAGAGAAAGACCAGCCTATTTTCATAGGGTTGCATGGATCTTTTTAAAAACCAGGGATCAAGAACTGTAGTACCCGCAGTCAAAGGGTATTTCTCGATCTCACCCCTACTCGTGTTAAGTTAAGCCTCACATGACACATCGGGTTAAACTGGGAACTAGCTTTCGTTCTACGACACAGCAGATTCCGGCTCTCGCCATGAGCCCTCTCACAGCCACCGGCCCGGAATGACGGTCATTTTTTTAATCGAGTCCAGGTTTCGAGGTATTGATCAGTCGGCAGTGGGCAAAGAGCAGTAGACAAAAAAAATTATAGAGTTGCCGATTGCTCTTTGCCCACTGCCGACTTTAAGAACGGGATTGGAAAAATAGCTAACCGTCTAATTACACTTAATTTAACACTAGATCTTAACCCTACTTTGTCAAGTTCCTGCCTGTAGATAACATTTGTCTATCCTTACAGGAAAATAGGAAACCAGGAAAAGGAAAGATGAAAATGAGCAGGGATTTTGATTTGCAGCTCATCACTCTTCGCCTGGAAAACTGTCATCCTCAAAGGATACAAGCTGTCAAGGTTAACCCTTTTCTAATTTTTTTAGCAGCTCACGATTTTTCATCTTTCCGATTTCATCTTTCTGATTTCATGCGCTTGACCCTGGTTCTTAAGTTGACAAAGTAGGATTATTCATTCTTCAATGTTTCGGCTGGGTTGAGGAACGTGGCCTTTATGGACTGGTAGCTGGTCGTCAGGAGCGCTACCACCAGTGCTGCCAGGCCGGCTAGGAGGAATACCCACACTTCAATGCTGACCCGAAAGGAAAAATTACTGAGCCAGCCATTCATGACCCACCATCCAATAGGCACGGCTATTAGTGTGGACAAGAGCACGTGGGTGAAAAAACTCTTTGATAATAACATAAACAACTGCCCCGGAGAAGCTCCTAATACTTTTCGGATGCTGACTTCCTTCAGGCGCTTTCGAACCATAAAAGAGGCTAGCCCGAATAGCCCCATACAAGCGATCAAGATCGTAATGGTGGCGCCAATAAAGAAAATCTCCCCGGTACGTTCTTCTGCTCGGTAAAAAAGATTGAGTTGGTCATCCAAGAAGTGGAACTCCATAGGCGTAGAGTCGTCAAATTTTTCATGCACGTTACGAGCCGCTGCTACGGTTTGGGAAATATCGGCTCCCGGCTCAATTTTAAGTGAAAAGTAGTCGATGACCGTCACCGGGTTTGACCAGTACCCGACCACAAGCGGTGCTATATCTGTGTGCAAAGATTGAAAGTTGAAGTCTTTCAAGACACCGACCACTTCCAAGGGGTAGTCATTTCCTGCCAAGAATAAGTTTTGTCCTATTACGTCATCACCGCCGAGCTGCCGGGCAGCGGTTTCATTAATGAGCACAGAGGTAGAATCTTCCGCCAATTTGCCTAAAAAATTACGTCCTTCTACCAGTTGCAAGCTGTAGGTCGGGAGCATTTGCTCGTCGAAACACATAAAGTAGGTTTGAAAAGAGTCCACTTCCACGAGGGATCTTGGCCTTACGACTACCTCTGTAATATTCTTCCACTCGCCCGGCACCCTGGAGGAGCTAGCCGCATTCTTTACTCCCGGGACCTTTATGAATTCATTTTTCATGGTCTCGAAACTTTGCCGGACATTGGAGTCGTTAATGTCTATGATCAGCATCCGGTCTTTATCAAAGCCTAAATTTTTATTCTTAATAAATGCCATCTGCTGGGTAATTATGATTGTGGCGGATATCATGACAATGGATAAGGTAAATTGAATGATTACCAGGGCTCTCCTTAGCCCAGCCCCTGAACTTTTTGTGAAAGAGCCGGATTTAAGACTTTGTGAGGGGTTTAGCTGAGACAAATAAAGAGCAGGATAGCTTCCTGAGAGTACACCCACAAATACTGCCAATGCCAATAGGAGGGCAAAGGTCCTGAAGGAGAATACATCTACAGTAAGGTTTAATGCGGCAATTTCGTTGAATTTATCCAGTAAGAGATCTACCAATCCAATGGAGAGGACAAAAGAGAGTAGGGAAACCAATACCGCCTCGCTTAAAAACTGGTAGACGAGCTCAAGCCGGGCAGCCCCCGAAACTTTCCGGATACCTATCTCTTTTGAGCGTTCCATGGACCGGGAGGTGGACAGGTTGATGTAATTTATGCTCGCGATAAGAAGGATAAAGAGGGCGATGGCTGAAAACAGGTAAATGGTAAACCAATTCCCTTTGTTTTCAACGATATCAAACTCGATATGAGCCGAGTTAAGATATACTTCCTCCAAGGGTTGCAGGTAAAAATTGCCGGCCTCTACATTTTCACCGCGGTGTTTTTCAACAAAAGACGGGACTTGTTGATTAACGTTTTCCCATCCTGCCTCGGAAGCAAACTGTACGTAAGTGACGGTCATATAGGAATCCCAAGAATTCATGACTCGGTCTAGCCAGGGCAGTCGGCGAAACCCGGTGTTCCGGGTAAGTAAAATGTCCAACTGCAACTGTGAATTACCCGGGATATCTTTAATGATCCCAGTCACTTTGACAGGGTCCATCCGCTGGAATTCCATTAACTCTCCCAGTGCCGGCAGGCTGCCAAAGTATTTTTTGGCCATACTTTCAGACATGACCATAGAGTTAGGTTCAAGCAACGCCGTTTTTTTATCTCCCGCGATAAACTCAAAATCGAATAAGTCGAAAAACGTACTGTCGACAAAAGCAAATGCTCGCTCGCTTACCCGCTCTCCTTCCCAATGGATATCAAGGTGGCCAAATGGACGGTATAACCGCACCTGGTTGACCACATCCGTATACTCTTCTACTAGTCTTGGTCCCGTAAGCGCCGAGGTCCGGGCATAGTTCCTAGGTGCTTCACCACGCTCGTCAATCTCGATCACACGGGCGATTTCACCGGATTTATGATGGAATGAATCGTACGAGAGCTGGTGTTCCAGGTAGATGAAGATCAGCGACGAACTGGTTAGCCCCACGGTAAGCCCGAAGATGTTGATAAAGGAGTATAGTCTATATCTAAGCAGGTATCTTGCTGCTATTTTAAGATAGTTCTTGATCATAATTGTTGTGTTGAATTTTGAGACTTAATTAATCTCTAAGTTGTGTTCTTTATTCGCTGCGCAGGGCTTCGGCAGGATTTGCAAGCCCTGCTTTTAGGGTTTGTACCCCTACGGTAAGCACTGCCATTACCAAGGTGACCACCAGCGTGATCAAAAAAATGACCGGGTTGATATCCATATGGAAAGCAAAACTATTCAGCCATTGGTTACCCAGGTACCACGCGATAGGCGCGGTAATTGCATTGGCTAACAGCACCAATAAAACGAATTCTTTGGATAGCAACCCTGTAACACTTAGCAGGCTTGCGCCCAAAACTTTTCGTATACTGATCTCACGTCGCCTCGAAAGTACAAGGAACGATACTAGTCCGAGCAGCCCTATGCCAGCTATGACCAGCGTGAGTGAGGAGAAGAGGGTGAAGACCTGCATGAGTTTTTCTTCTGATTGGTATTGCTGTTCGAAGTCATCATCTAAGAAAAAATATTCGTACGTATAGTCGCCCAGGTGGGCTTGCCAGCTTTTTTTAACTTTTTCTACCAGTGTAGGTATTTGCCCGCTTTCAACCCGTACGGCATAATACTGCCCATATTCATAACTGGAATAATCCATGGCCATAGGCCAGATGTCTTCCTGTAGTCCCATGCCATGGTAATCCTTGACCACGCCGATCACCTTGCCTTCAGGACGCCTTGAAGGAGACACGATCTCTTTACCGAGTGCGTTCTCGGCAGTGTACCACCCCATTTGATTAACCGTGGTTTCGTTAATGATAAGCCCTTCTTCCAGTTCTGCTTTATTGTTGAGGTCAAAATTATGGCCTGCTATTAGCTCAAGGCCCAATACATCGATGTAGTTTTCGTCGATGGCCATGTATTCAGTATCTACATGTTGTCCCTCTTCAATACTTCCCGGGTAGGCCCATTGGCCCTGCCACCCGGGCCTGCCGGGCAAGGCATTCGTAAAGGAAACGTCTTTTACTCCCGCAAAGGATAGGAGGCTGTTTTTAAAGGATCCGTGGGAAGCGGACTTTGGTACACGTGTGACATCTAACACGAGTACTTGTTCTTTTTGAAATCCCAAGTTTTTACTTCGCATATAATCCAATTGGTTCAATACCAGTAAGGTGGCCAAGACAAGGCCCGCCGACACTAAAAACTGGAACACCACCAGCACCCTTCTTAGGCGGCCTCCCCGGGTCCCGGACTGCATTCTTCCTTTTAGCACCTCTACGGGTTTGAAACCCGATAAGACCAATGCAGGATAAAAACCGGCCATCCCTGCTACAGTGAGGACCAAAATAATAATGCCGGCCATCACTTTAACATTGAATAGGGAGCTCAACTCGTAGGATTTACCCATGAGATGGTTGAAATAGGGAAGGACGAGGTCAATTAAAACCGCCACGGAGCAAAAGGCGAGGAGCGTTAAGACCAGGGCTTCTCCTAGGAATTGCCAGAAGAGGGCCGAACGGGTGGAACCAACGGTCTTCCGCAACCCAACTTCTCGCGCCCGGTACACGGAGCGTGCTGTAGTAAGGTTCACAAAATTGATACAAGCCAGCAAGATCACGAAAATCGCGATGGCAGCCACCAAGTAAACACGGTCTAGCGAACCTTTAGGGCCAAAGCCGTTGGTCAGACCAGGGTAAAGATATACTTGCGGTAGTGGGATAAGATCTAAATGAAATGATACCCCCATCTCTTTTAGCCAATCGCCAATGTTACGTTCATATAGCCCCCTTATGTTCTTCCTAAGGTCACCAGCATCCGCCTCTTCAGCCAATAGGATATAATTCCGCATGCTAAAATTCCCCCAGCTTCCTGTGTAAGTAAAACCAGGGTTGAGTTCTTCATAGGTGGTAAATGATGCCAACATATCAAACTGGATGTGCGACTGGACGGGGAGGTCGGCTGCTACTCCTGTGATCACAAATTCCAGCGAGTCTCTTAACGTAAGGCTTTTGCCTAGGGCGGGGCCTGGACCAAAATACCTCTTTTTCATTTCATTGGTGATTACCAGTGAGAAAGGTTCTGCCAGGGCAGTGGAGGGGTTCCCTTCCATAAGTTGGAAAGAGAATAACTTGAAAAAGTCTTCGCTGGCGTAAAAAACATCATGCTCGTACCTTTTCTTTTCGAAATATACCATCATGCTGGGGCTGGCTCTCCGGGTGTACAGGACTGATTCTACCCCTGGATATCCTGTTTTTAGCTTGTACCCCACCGGCCAATCATTGGTTTCCATAATTCCTTCTTGCGTATCCAGGGTCACTACCTTGAATATCCTATCGGATTTAGCATGGAACCCATCGTAAGACAGCTCATCGGTGACAAAAAGAAGGATCAATACTCCTATGGTGAGCCCGATGGACAAGCCCAAGAGGTTCACTATGGAGTAGGCCTTAAATCTTAACAGGTTCCTGATCGCTATTTTTAAATAATTCTTTAACATGTGGAATGGAATATAGAGTAATTGACGTTTATTTTGATAAATTTTCTATTCTCTTAGGCTCTTTGCCGGGTTGGCTAAGGATGCTTTCGCAGCTTGGATACTTACCGTAAAAAGGGTAAGAAAAGCCAATCCGAATATGCCACATACTAAAGCAGAAGTAAGGCCCAATACATTGATAAGAATGTAGCCCTTGTGTTTGTAGGCTTGGCGCAGAAGTATTTTAAGGTAATTCTTGATCATCGTCCTGTTTTATTTGATACCAGGCAGCTATTCATTTCTTAAATAATCAACAGGGTTTGCCTTAACTGACCTGAGTGACCGTGCCAAAATGGTAGCAATAACAAGTACCAAGAGGAATAAAGCGCCTGCTGCAAAGCTGAAAAAAGAGATGTCTACGCGGTAATTGAAGGTTGCAAGCCATTTGTTCATCCCGAGATAGGCCAATGGCCATCCCACCAGGTTGGCGAATAGCAGGCGGGACAGGAAGTCTTTGGATAGTAAGGTGATGACCTGCAAAACCGTAGCTCCCAGCACCTTTCGTATGCCAATTTCTTTTACGCGATGCTGAACGCTAAGGGCCACAAGACCATATAGGCCTAGTCCCGCTATCGTGATGGCGATCAGTGAAAAGAACAAAAAGAGTTGTTTGAAAGACTTTTCTTTGAAGTATAAGTTATTAAACGACTGGTCTAAAAACCGGAAGTTAAAAGGTTCGTTGTAAAACAGCTTTTTCCACTGCTGCTCTACCTGCGCTAATGTATGTTCCAGGTCCTCGCCAGCTAATCGTAGCGACAGGTAGTCGTAGTTACTCCATGTGTAGGATTGGAGTGATACGATCAAAGGGTTGATAGCATGGTGCAGTGTGGAAAAGTGGAAATCTTCTACCACCCCGATCACGGGGTGCCGACCGTTCCGCTCTATGTATTTGCCTATGGGTTCGGTCCATCCCATTTTATTGACTAGCGCTTGGTTGACCAAGTAAGCGTTAGAATCTGACGCGCTGCCCGGGGAAAAGTTACGGCCCTCTACTACCTTTATGGATAATGTATTAAAAAAATCAGGGTCGACATCCAGTACATTGAACATCATGTAGTCGCTGGCGTCTTGTGGCAGGTACCCGTTAGCGGCAAGTCCATCTCCCGGTACCTGTGATGACGCAGCGGCGTGGATTACCCCTGGTAAACGCTTCCATTCATCTTTTAAAAGCTGGAATTTGTTCTTGGCCGTTTCATTGACCAGCGGGATCACGATCACATTTTCCGATTCGTACCCAAGGTCTTTGTTGCGGATAAAATCAAGCTGGTTGTAAATGACGAGTGTGCAAATGATCAGCACGACGGAAACGATAAATTGAAAAGTAAGTAACGATTTGTTAAATGCGGAGATCCCACCCCCGGTAAAACTTCCTTTCAACACGCGTGCGGGACGGAAGGAAGAGAGGTAGAAAGCTGGGTAACTGCCGGCCAGTATGCCCACGAACAAAACGGTGACAAAACCCAAAGTAAAAATGGAGTACCCCGGTAGATCCCAAATGCTGAAACGGGTGCCTAATATGGCAGCAAACTCAAGTTGGAAAGTAGATACTAACTCTAGCGCGATCAAAAATGACACCGTAGCGATGGCCACAGATTCCAACAAAAACTGCAAGATCAATTGTGAGCGGCTCGATCCTACTACCTTCCGCACCCCGATCTCTTTCACTCGCTTGGCTACTTGGGCGGTAGTTAGGTTAATAAAATTAACACAAGCTAAGACCAGCACGATCACCGCAATGCAGGAAAAAATGATAACATCCGTTAGGCTTCCTTTAGTGTCAAAATCATCGGAAACCTGGGAATGGAGGTGTATTTCCGTAAGCGGCTCCAAATCGGCCGAAAAAATAACAGCCGGGGGGTCGTAGTCATTCATTTTAGCATCCAGCAGTTTGGGGAATTTTTCCTTGAGCTTTGAAACATCCGTATTCTCCTTTAACAAAAGGTAACTGTAATATGACCACCCTCCATTCCATGACAGGTAAACATTTTTCTTGTTCAATAAGCTGGTAAAGGAAACAAGTGCGTCAAGTTGGAGCTGGGAGTTGGCCGGGAAATCCTCCATAACACCGGTTACCATCAATTCATCCTCGTGGTTAAGGGTGATGATGTTTCCAACCGGGTCTTTTTCACCAAAAAGACTATTGGCAAGGGATTCGGACAGGACGATGGAGTTCGACTTTTTAAGGGCCTCCGCTGGGCTACCATTTGATAAGTGAAAGGAAAAAATATCAAAAAATGAAGAGTCGGTATAGGTAATGTTCCGGGTTTCAATCGTTTTGTTGTGAAAGGTAAAAAGCCCTTTATGAGGACTGGATACCCTCACAAAACTTTCTACCTCGGGAAACGTCTCGGCCATACCCGGGGCTATGGCTGCTACTGATACGGCATCCCGGTTATTTCGCTCCTCTACTTCATCGATAATATTTACCCTGTAAATACGGTCGGCCCGGGTATGGAATTGATCATAGGTGAGCTCATGCCTGACGTACAGGGTTAACATTAGGCAGCAAGCTATGCCTACAGAAAGACCCACGATATTGATGAGGGTATAGATCTTGTTCTTAAGTATGTTCCTGGCGATGACTTTTAAATAACTGTAGAGCATGATTTTTTATGGTAACACATTTTGCTTTACAAAACTAATGCCATCAGCATAAATAATTGATTTTCAGTTATTTATGCATGTTTTGGTATTTTCTGCTCATCACAAGTGCCCACTCATACAACACCATAATGTCCATTAATGGGCACTTGGGATGGAATTCATCCTGGTAATTGATAGATTTAATAGCAATTCCCAGGACCTTACTGATTCTTAAAGGTTTAAGGAGGTTTTCGAAGCGATAAGATGAAGATAAATGAAGAAAGCTGGTAATCTCTTGATCATAGACGATGACGAGTTCATCCTTGTCAGCCTCAAGCTCCTATTGGAGGAGCACTACACTATGGTGGACACTATAAGTGAGCCTGCTAAGATAGAGGCACTGCTTTCTGAAAAGGCATACCATGTTGTTTTACTTGATATGAACTTCTCCCAAGGTGAGACGTCCGGACGAGAAGGGTTGGACCTGTTAGCAAAGATCAAGTCCGTTGATCCTCACATCAATGTTATCATGATGACAGCTTACGGCGAGGTAGATACTGCTGTGAAAGCCATGAAAGCCGGGGCCTTGGATTTTATTACCAAACCCTGGCATAATGAGCGATTACTGGCTACTGTGAATAATGCCCTTAACCTCTCAGAACAGCAGCAAGAGATCCGCCAGCTAAAATCTCGTCAAGCGGTGCTAAACAAACCATCCCCTACGGCCTTTGCAGGGATCATAGGTACTTCGCACGCCATGCGATCGGTCATGGCATTTATTGAAAAAGTAGGGCCTACGGATGCGAATGTACTTATCCTGGGGGAAAACGGTACAGGTAAAGAAGTAGCGGCCAGGGCTTTGCATAAGGCTTCTCCCCGTGCCGAAGAGGTTTTTATTTCCGTAGATCTGGGCGCCATCCCCGGGAACCTTTTTGAAAGCGAACTTTTCGGTCATAAAAAAGGCGCTTTTACAGATGCCAAAGAAGATCGAATGGGACGCTTTGAAGCGGCAAAAGGAGGAACCCTTTTCCTAGACGAGATTGGTAACCTTCCGCTAGAACAGCAATCCAAGCTGCTTACGGTTCTCCAGTCTAGGAAGGTCACAAAAGTAGGTTCTAATACAGCCGTGGAAATTGATGCTCGCATCATATCCGCTACTAACCGGGATCTGCTGTCTATGGTTAAGGCCGGGGAGTTTCGAGAAGACCTTTTTTATAGGATCAATACTATGGAAGTAACGATGCCTCCCCTGCGAGACAGGGCCGGGGATATCGGCTTACTAGGCGGTCATTTCCTTGAGATCTATGCGAAAAAGTACCAAAAAATAGGATTGTCTTTGTCAAAAGAGGTGATCCAGGCACTTGAAAGTTACGAGTGGCCCGGAAATGTCAGGGAACTCCAGCATTCACTGGAAAGAGCCGTGATCATGAGCGAGGAGAATACGATAAAGGTGGGTGATCTTAACTTGGCCAAAGTAAACGATCTCAATGCGTCAGAGTTTGAAGATTATAATTTAGAAGACCTGGAGGCATGGGCGATAAAAAAGGCGCTTATGAAACACAATGGTAATGTAAGCCACGCCGCTAAGGAGCTGGGGCTCTCGCGTGGCGCAATGTACCGGAGAATGGAAAAATACGGGTTATAATGAAAAACTTCCGGTTAAATGTCCTCATCCGGGTAATTATCATCGCGCTGATCATCACTGCGCTGGTGTATTATCTTTTAGTGGCTACTAATTATTTGCGAAGCGTCTACCTTGTTGTCTTTTTTGTCCTGTCCATTATTGAATTCATATGGTACGTAGATCGGACCAATCGTGATTTTAAAGCCTTTTTACTAGCACTTTTGCAAGATGATTTTACCACCACTTTTCCTGAAAAGGCCAAGGGCCGTTCTTTTAATGAGCTGTACAAGGTATTTAACCAGATCACCAGGAAATTCAAACAGCTGGGTTCGGAAAAGGAAGCCCAGCATATTTTCCTAGAGGCTTTGATAGCGCATGTCAATGTAGGGATTTTAAGCTTTGATGAAAACGAAAAGATCCAGCTTGTCAATGATGCCACCAAAGACCTCCTTAACCTGCGGCATTTGGTACGATTGGACAACATAGGCAGGGTGGATGGGGCTTTACTTGAGAATATCCGGCAGGTAAGGGCTGGTGAAAACAAGCTTGTCAAGATCGTATCCGGCCACCGTGTCCAGCAGATCAATTTGCATGCCTCTGAATTTAAACTCCAAGGCAAATATTATAAGCTAGTATCCCTTCAAAACATCAAAAACGAATTAGATGCCAACGAGCTGGCGGCATGGCAAAAGCTAATTCGCGTGCTCACCCATGAGATCATGAATTCCGTGACACCGATCACATCGCTTACCAGCACGTTAAAGAAGATCGTGGAAAAAAGCAGAAATGAAGCCGAACCTATACCTCCTGCCACGGTAGAGAAGCTGTGGACAGGCCTGGACGCAGTGGAAAACCGGGGGGTGGGATTACAAACTTTTATACAAGCTTACCGCAAGCTGACCAAGTTACCCACCCCGAAATTTGAGCAGGTCAATGTAAAAAAACAAGTGGAACGGGTATTGGCGTTGTTGGACCCGGAAGCGATCGAGGTTTCGCTGAACATACCCGGTGAGAATCATATCCTGGCAGATCCCGACTTACTGGACCAAGTCTTGATCAACTTGATAAAAAATGCCAGGGAAGCCATGGTGAATACGCACTCTCCCAAACTATCCATAGGACACAGTCATGAGAAAGGGATCACCATTTCCGACAATGGAGAGGGGATCTCACCGGGCAAGTTCGACCAGGTATTTGTGCCATTTTTTACTACCAAAAAGGAAGGTACGGGCATCGGCCTTGCCTTGGCACGACAGATCATGCAGCTGCACAGTGGTAAGATAGAACTGAGCTCTAAGCCGGGACAGGGGACCACCTTTAGGCTTATATTTTAATTATGAGTTTTGGGTTTAATTGCCAAATGGTCAAGTGTTTAACCGCGGAGAAAACGGAGAAGACCGCCGAGAGTCACAGAGATTACTTCGTGTCCTCCGCGTATTCACTGTGGCCTCTGCGGTTAAGAGCGGTTTCAATGTCCAAAAACGAAGATGGCCACTGGGCCTGTTGTTTTATAAGGTCATATTAGGAATAGCAGTACTGTTTTTCACCTCTTTTAGAACAAATGAGCTCCTGATCTCGCCTACATGTGGGATGGAGGCTATCTTTTCAGAATAAAACTGGTGGTAAGAATCCAGGTCTTGAGCGATCACTTTAAGAAGGAAATCACGGTCACCTCCTAGCAGGTAACACTCCAAAATTTCGGGGACTTCCATGACCGCATCGTAGAATTCCTGTGTCTGCTCAAACTTATTCACCTTTAATGACCCGGTGAGGAAAACGATGATGGAAGAAACGATCTTTTGACGATCTACAATGGCTACGTATTTGGAAATGAACCCTTCTTTTTCCAATCTTTTGATACGTTCATAAATCGGCGTTTTAGTAAGGTTGAGCCTCTCGGCAATGGTTTTTATATTCAGCTTAGCATCCTGCTGCAAAAGGTCTAAGATCTGGTGATCTACAACATCTAACTTATCCATAGGAAAAATTCCTGTTTGTGCGCTTAAGTTACTGATTTACTAGGAAAAAATTCTAAACAGGTCTTGAAAATAGGAATTAACACTAAAATTACATTCAAATAAAGATCATTGAACTAGATTTGTTAAATTTGCCACTTTCTAATGAAGGAAACATTCATAAAATTAATGATAGCATGATTGAAGAAAAATTGAAGTACAAGGTTAAGGACATTTCTTTGGCAGAATGGGGAAGGAAAGAGATCGAATTGGCAGAGGCGGAAATGCCCGGTTTAATGGCCATTCGCGAGGAGTACAAGGGTGAGCAGCCTTTGAAAGGTGCACGTATAGCGGGTTGTTTGCACATGACCATCCAGACCGCTGTGCTGATAGAGACCTTAGTGGAACTCGGCGCGCAAGTGACCTGGTCTTCTTGCAACATTTTCTCAACGCAGGATCATGCCGCCGCTGCTATAGCTGCTGCAGGTATCCCTGTATATGCTTGGAAAGGTATGACAGAGGAGAAGTTTGATTGGTGTATCGAGCAGACGTTGGTTTTCGAAGACGGCCAGCCGTTAAACATGATCTTGGATGATGGCGGAGACCTTACGAACATGGTATTTGATAAGTACCCGCAGTATGTAAATGGAATTAAAGGTCTTTCTGAAGAAACGACTACGGGAGTACTTCGCTTGGTAGAGCGGGAAAAGAATGGCACATTGGTAATGCCTGCCATTAATGTGAATGATTCCGTTACGAAGTCAAAATTCGACAATAAATACGGCTGCAAAGAGTCTTTGGTAGATGCCATCCGCAGGGCGACAGACGTAATGATGGCCGGTAAAGTGGCCGTAGTAGGTGGTTATGGTGATGTAGGTAAAGGGTCTGCTGCTTCCTTACAAGGTGCTGGCGCTCGTGTGATCGTAACCGAGATTGATCCCATCTGTGCATTGCAAGCCGCTATGGACGGTTTCGAAGTGAAGAAAATGGACGATGCGGTAAAAGAAGCGGACGTTGTAGTTACCGCTACTGGTAATCGTGACATCGTTGTAGGCCGTCATTTCGAGAATATGAAAGATAAGGCCATCGTATGTAACATTGGCCATTTCGATAATGAAATTGATGTAGCTTGGTTGAACGACAATGCTACCCGGGACGAGATCAAGCCGCAGGTGGATAAATACACCTTGCCAAATGGTAAAGATGTGATCCTACTGGCCGAAGGCAGGTTGGTAAACCTAGGATGTGCTACAGGTCATCCTTCGTTCGTGATGTCTAACTCTTTCACCAACCAAACGTTAGCGCAAATAGAGCTCTGGAATAATTCAGATCAATACGAAAACAAAGTATATACTTTGCCCAAGCACTTGGATGAAAAAGTGGCGGCGCTTCACTTGAATAAGATCGGGGTTGAGCTTGAAGTCCTTACCCCGGGACAAGCAGAATATATTGGTGTAGAAGTAAATGGTCCTTTCAAAGCAGATACCTACCGGTATTAATTAGGGCTAAAACGATCATAAAAAAGAGGCTGTTCCGTTTCGGAAAGCCTCTTTTTTTATGAACAAACCTATATACTACCAGGTTAGCCCTGGTAGTAAAACGTTTATTTTTAGCAAATTAGGCTAATATTTTATGATGTTTCGGGTAATGCGAATCTCGAATGAGCAGTTTAAAAGGCCGCTTGCCCACAGGCCTCAAATGGGCCGTGCTATGCCTGGAGATCTCCCTGCCATACGCCACTTGAATTTTCAATAATCTTTCCAGGGTTTCTATTCACCGAGCCCTTCATCATAAACGGCTTTGATCAACTCTTCTGAGATCACCCTATTAAATATATTTAGCCCTTCAATGGTACCCTTAAAATCCGGGTCTATGTGGCACCAATTAGAATGTCCTATGAAGTTCCTGGTCCTGCGTACGTTAGCTACAGGGTGACCATCTGCCCTCTGGGCAGCCACTTCACCATTAATATACAGCTTCATCTCCCCCGTAGGGCTGATCGTGGCCGCATAGAAGGCTTTTTGATTATTTACAATGGCATTAAAGGCAATGACCCTTCCATCTACTCGGTTAGCGACGGTTGAATCTAACCAGCTGGTCAAGGCCAGCCCTGAAGTAGTCTTGTACCGGGCCAGGCTTACATTTTGGCCGTTGTCTTCTCCGCGCCCATTTCCAAAATCAAAAATTCGTTCAAAATTCCTGTTTTCAGTAAACTCTACCCAGGCGTACATACTAAAACCATTTTCCCATATTGCCTCTAAGGTGTCCAATACAATATGATCCCCTCCCTGCAGGCCACAGCCGTTGTCTTCATCTACGGCATTGAATTCATATTGGTCACCGTTGATCGTTGGGTTACCGACTATATTGAACTCATTATTCGTAGAACCTGGGGTTGGCATGAAGCTAAATATTGTAGGGGGTACTTCGGGGGGAGCAACGTTGTCATCGTCTGACCCGGAGCAACCGGATAATACTACAATAAAAGAGCCTAGCAACGCGAAAAAACAAATTGAATATTTCATGGTTGTTTGCTTTAAGTTTAAAAAAGAATTGGAGTCCTATTTCGCACAGGCTTATAATGTACATACTCATGGGTAGCTAAGAAGTAACCGGCATGATTCTAACCCCTTTATTATGATGCAGTTAGCATGGAAAAATATGATGAAAGAGCCGCAGGGTCACTACTTCCGAACCCCAGTTCGATTTGAAATCATTGCCGCCTAGGCTTAAAATGAGGTTTAGAATACTTTCACCGTCTTTAAACCGGGGAGTAGCTTCCGTTCTACAGACACAGCAGATACCCGGCTCTCCCCATGAGCCCTCTTGTTAAGTTGATTGTAATTAGACGGTTAGCTATTTTTTCTAATCCCGTTCTTAAAGTTGGCAGTTGGCAAAGAGCAATCGGCAACCCTATAATTTTTTGCCTACTGCCCTTTGCCTATTGCCTACGGATCAATACCTCAATCATAGCTCATTCTATGCCAGTACGTCATTTGAGGCCTAACTTAACACGCTCACAACCATCGGTGCGGAATGACGGTCGTTTTTTTAATCGAGTTCAGGTTGCTAGGTTTGACACTGGAGATACCCGGTAAGGGGACAACGGTTAACGAAGAGGGTAGGAGAGCTGGTTTTGTGAAACCTGGCAGCGGTTGTCCCATTACGGTTAGACGAAGGCAAGGAGTCCTTACTTATCGAAGTATGGAGTACCCCCCATAAGCGGCTAAAAGCCCTAACAGGATACTCCCCGGGATGTAGTAGGCGATGGTCACAAAATCCTTTTGTCCTAACAATCCCATGTTTTCAAAGGCAAATGTTGAAAAGGTGGTGTAGCTACCGCATATGCCTACACCTAGGAGCAGGCGTAGGTCTTGGCTAATAAGATCTGATCTAACAGCGGCACCATAGAGCAACCCTAAGAAAAAGCTGCCGATGATATTTACACTGAACGTTGCAAGCGGGAAAGCCCCCTCAAATTTCTTATCCACCCAAAGGTACGTGAGGTATCGAAAAATACTTCCTGTAAACCCACCGATGCCTACCAGTAGCAGTTGCTTGATCATGGTTGTTTTACGAATTTTTTAGCGCATTTCTTCCTAAGGTATTTGATCATATCAGCATACCTGTCATGCTCCTGGAGGCTCAACGCGAGCTTTTTGCCATTTTTAAAATAAACATTCAGTTCCTTGAACTTGCTGCCCGCAGTTTTTACCTCGTGTTCTGTCCAGCGGTCGATCTCTTTTAACGGGTAAACCCTTCTTGCCGAGCGAATGGGATAGGATATACTTATCCGTTCTTGGCCCACCTCCACTTTTTTGTAGCCAAAAATGGTTTTAGTCATCAATCCTAAAGCGATAGGGCCGGGTACGATCACAAAAAGATATTCGTACCACTCGACCCGGCCACCCTCTAAGACCCTCGGCAACATATAACCGGAAATCCCCAGGCATATCACAATGAAAACGCCCAGTGAAAAAAGAGTGCTGTTTTTAGGTTTTACTACGATCACTGGCACCAAAGAAAATGAAATTCTATGAAAATGTCTTTCCTTATGGCGCCCACATTTTGGGATAAACGCATTTAATTGGTGAAGCAATGGGCTATTTTTAAATCCCTTGCTTAAAATCAGCAGTCGGCAATAAACAATAGGCAAACCCTTACTGTGCCTGCTGCTGACTGGTCGAAAGCTTCCTAATATCGTAAATATAATTCGTCATATACCCTACCGGTCAATTAACATGTGACTGGACATTGGTAGATCATCTTGGGCCGGCTTGTCTCACCCTCCCAGGGGGAATGTGGGACTATCCCGCTCTTGTTTTGGGTTTTACCAGTATTGATCTAAGGCATGCATTTACCTTTATTTCCTGGCTATCAATGATTCTTTGGGTACCAATTACTCAAATTCATGGCTTTACCCGCGCAAATATAGAGCGTTTACCGGGGCTACTTATTTCGTATAAGCAGCCCCGGTATCGCTGGGAGCCTTAATCTCCGTTGAATTTTATGTTCATTTTGACCGGTCTAACGGGTTACTCCTTGACAAATCTCAGTAATTGTATCTCTTCGTTATATTTTATCTTGACCAGGTAAACACCGGGCTGAGAAGAGACACATCCACAGTCCTGCTGCCGGGTAAGGACGTGATGGAGTTGCCATCCCCCCAATCCACGGTATAATTGTATCCTCCCCCGTCGGTAGGCATCGTGACCTGGTTATCGTCCGAAGTGCCCGGGTTGTCCGTTTTCCACGTGGTGATAAAAGGATTTTGTGCATAAGTAGTTTCAATAAGCAGCACAGACAGCAAGAAGATGAGTAGGTAAGTGGCGTTTTTTTCATTTGTTGCTTTTGTTTAGTTGGGTCAGCTACTTTTATTATTTTTTACAGTTAACCAAAATGCCTCGACGCCTGTTCAAAACAGGATCAGCATTAGACTGGCGTTATTTTTAGAAAGTTGGAATAAAGAGTAACCAAAGTGTAGCATCGGGGGTATGGTCGTTTGTTTAGCATTCTAAGATATCCTCCAATAGGGAGCTTTAACCTTGGATCGTCCTGTTTTACAAGGACTTTATCTTATTTTTTTACACCTGTGAATCCGGTTTTAAAATCCAACGTAATCCTATTTATCCCTATTGTTTTGGTGTTTTTATTTGATTTTACAAAAAGAATTGCTGTGGCTGCTTATGTTGCCATCGCGCATGGCAGAGGCTATCGGTTTTCTTTTTGTCTTCCACACAGGGACAGGGGTGCTGGTTTTTCATACCCTATCGACCCAAGGTTGATGCACTTAACACGGGTCAAACCATTTGAAGAATGAATGGATTTGTCTATCTTATTTTCTCATTTTACTTTCAGAAATATGCCAGCGGGATATTCAGGCACTCCACTTGCTAAAAAATTGGGCCTCAAAGCAGGTCAAAAGGTACACCTAGTCAATGCTCCTTCTTACTATTTTGAGCTATTCGACGAGATACCGGAAATGGAGATCATTACGGACCCGGGCGAAACAGTAGATTTTATACACCTTTTCTCTAAACAGGAGAAGGAGTTAAAGGCTAGTTTTCCCCGTTTGAAAGAAAGGCTTGCGATGAATGGCCTCATTTGGGTCTCATGGCCTAAAAAGGCAGCCAAGGTAGCGACTGATGTCACGGAAGCCCTAGTACGCAAAACGGGATTGGACAATGGGCTAGTGGATGTCAAAATTTGCGCTGTTGACCCAACATGGTCTGGACTTAAATTTGTATACAGGACAAAAGACAGGTCATGATGAGAGGGATATTACTTGCCCTTATCATGATTATGGGCTGTCAAGCTCGTAAAGAAACTTATGAAAACGAGGCTTCAAAACCTGTCTCAAAAGAACCAAGCCTATCTTACCAAGAGGAAGGCTATGATTCTTTGCCTTTAGCATCAAATTTTACGGACTTACCGTTGGCCGGGGCGCGGAATATCGGGGAGTTTTTCGATCACCGCCTGGTATTTTACAAAGTCAATCGGCCGGGTATTAACATTTGTGGGAGCAAAGTGAATGCATTGGTGCTTTATTTCATTGACTCTACCCTAGTCCGGTTACGATATGAAGTGGACCGTAATGTTTCTAATCAACTTCTCGACTCTTTAGGGTTATCCCGGTTCAAACCTTTGGATAGTTTGAGCAAGCACTTACTCGGGAAAAGGAAGGTATACAACAAGATAAAAAGGCAACTGGATAGCCGACTTTCCAACTACGAATTAGTATGGCGCAAGGGCAACGCTGTCACCAGGTTCCGGGTCACTAACGGCACCGTGGATTCTCTTGGGCACTTTTTGTTTTACACCGAAATGAAAGGCTATAAGAGAAAAGCGAGGGAATTAGAAACCCATTACAACTACCTGGAAGCTACGCTCCCGGGGTGATCCAAAATATTGTGCTGGTGATAGAGTAGTATCTGACTAGGGCGTCCTTGAAAATTAGATTTGATAATAGAGCGCCTATTTTTAGAAAATTAGGCTACATTTTAAAGATGTTTCGGATAATGGGAACCTCGCAATGAGGAGTTTAAGCGGGATTTTGTGGTTCTAAGTCCGTGTTCATTTTCTTTTGCACGCCCAAAAGAAAACGAACCCAAAGAAAAAGGCGCCAGCAACCAAGCCCATTTTCCCCGTAAGTGCACTATTCATCCCCCATAGGCCGCTTACCCATGGGCCTCAAATGTGCCGCGCTGTTCCTGGATGTCTCCCCTCCATACGCTACTCTAATTTTTAATGATGCCCTACCGTTAAATTAAGCCTCAACTGACGTGCCGGGTACAAGATAAGCTATGTTCCAGGTATTGATCCGTCGGCAATAGGCAAAAGGCAGTTGGCATATAGGATTGCCGACTGCCTTTTGCCGACTGCCGACTTTAAGAACGGGATGGGAAAAATAGCGAACCGTCCAACTTCACTTAACTTAACACTACACTAAAAACGATAGGCCACCCTCATGCCAGCTCCCATAGGTAAAACCGTAAATTTCTGGGTCCTTGCTTCCCTGAGCAGTGGGAATATCCGTAGGATAGTTTCTGCACAGGCGATCCCCAGGAAAGAACCCAGCACGATATCGGAAAACCAGTGGGCATTGCCATAAAGCCTGGACCACCCCACCAGCACAGGCACGCCATAAAAGACAATCTTAGCCGGTAAGAAGTTGACTCTCCGGGCCAAGATCCAGCTGGTAGCCACGGCAAGCATGGTATGCCCCGAGGGAAAGGAATGATAAGATACCCCACCATAGGGGTTGAATGAAAGCTCTCCTTCACCTGTGGCTGGTCGTGCCCTTCCTACTAAACTTTTGGATAACGTTTGTACAATTCCCGATGTAGTCACCGAGGCAAAGATCATTAAGCCGGTATCCCTGAGCCAATCATTATTAGCGATTACCCCGGTACCCCAGACAGCGATCATAAAGGGATAATTGTTTTCCGGTTGCCCCAAGAAATCGCCCACTCGTTCCAAATCGTCCAAAAAGGAAGTTTGATTCCGTTCGGAAAAGCGAAATACCGGCTGGTCCAGCAAAACCGATGCCGCCGAAATCGCCATCGCTCCCCCGAACTGCATCCATTCTCTTTTCTTCCATTTAAGGGGCCTGGCATAGGTTCCTACTACGGTTTGGAATGTGACGACTCCATCATCTATGATGCGCTGTGTAAAATTTCTTTTTTTGGGGGGGAGAACTTCTTGCCCCGGCAGATGCCCACAAATACCGGCGACTAATACAATAACAAGATAAACGTTTTTCATTCAGGCGCTAAAGTACATAGAAAGGTCGAATCATGCTTGAACTAAATTTGGTAATTCTAAGGTGACGGTGGTCCCCTTGTTCTCTTCGGATTCCAAGGTTACATTCCCTCTCAGTTTTTCTACGGTCTCTTTAACGATGTAGAGGCCCAGCCCGGAACCGGCGTTATCTTCCGTAGCCCTGTAGAACATTTTAAAAACATTTTTGAGATGTTTTTTAGGAATGCCCTGCCCGTTGTCATGAATGTGGATCCTGGCAGTGGCATCATCCACTTTGATGGAGATCTTTACATGGGGATCCGCTTTGCCCGAATATCGAATGGCGTTAGAGATAAGATTGTTAAAAATAACTTTTAGCCTCCTTTGGTCAGACTTGAAGGTATGCTTTTGATCGACCTGGACCTCTTTAACGATCGTTTTTTTCTCTGAACCATACTTCAATTGGTCGAAGATCTCGTTGATCATTTCTTCGAATAATATCGCTTCTTGGTCGATTTCCAGCCGGGCATTTCTTGAAAGGTCAAGAATGTCTTTGATGAAACTATCTTGCTGCTCCGCGCTTAAAGCTACCATGGAAAGGTACTGGCGCATCATTTCAATATCTTTTTCCTTTTTTGCCAGGTTGACCAGTCCTAACACCGAGGCAATAGGCGCACGAAGATCATGGGATACACTGTACACAAAATTGTCCAGCTCAATATTCGCTTTTCTTAATTTTCTATTCGAGATCTTGATCTTTTCTTCCGTTTTTTTGCGCATCTGGATCTCTTCATGTAGCTCTTTGGTCCGTTCTTTTACTTTCGCTTCCAAGTTTTCATTGAATTGAGCCATTGCCTCCTGGGCTACAGTACGCTCATGTACCGTGGCATACAAGATAATGGTAGAGATACTGATGATCCCTATGAAGACCTGCAACAATAGAAGTGAACTATCTTCGGAACCCAATACGAAGGGGCCATGGCCACGGATGGTGAAATAAATGGCTATAAAGGAAACGATAAGAATACCCGAGGCGGTAATTTGCAGGTTAAACCGGAAGCTCAGCCATAAAAGAAAGGGAACGATCAAAAATGGCAGGGATCGTTGTATTGTCTCTGATAAGGGGTTGTAGTTCATGATCCCGATGATGATCGCCAGTGCTGTTATGAAAACGCCCCATTCCAAGGCTTGTTTCTTGCTCCATTTAAAAGTGAATTTATCTGACCAGCAGATCACGAACGGGGTAATGATAAGGATACTGACAACATTACCCACCCACCAAGAGCTCATGTTCCCTATAAAATTACTGCTCTCTATGATTCCGTTCATCACCATGCCGGCGCTGCCTATGCCGGAACCAATGAGGCACATGGCCAAAGCCACCAGTAAAAAGATGAAAACATGGATGGTCTTATGAAAAGGATTTTTGCTCTTGATAAATCTTAGGATCAAGTAATAGCCAAAAATGGCTTCGAGTGTATTGCCAATGGCCAGGGTAACGAGGGAAAAGATCAGGCCTCTTGAAAGATCAGTATCCAAGTATAAAAATACCAATGAGTTAGCTATCAACGACCCGATCGTAACCGCCGGCCATGTACGGTACCCTGTCAGGATGATCAGTGCCAATGCCAGCCCAGCAGGAGGCCATAAAGGAGCAGCTTTTGAAACCGGGAACGACAGCCACAGACCTACCTGGGCTGATATGTAATATAAAACAGCAACAAAGACGATCTGGAGATCGGTGCTTTTAGCGATGTGCTTTAACCTGTACATTCCGCAAAAAATTAGACCATAATATGCCAACTACAGTCCAAACGGCCTGCGAATATAATTATTTATTTACATTAATCAAGGCATTCGTCCATTATGAGTCTATTAAGACTACCAACTGTATCCCCCGGAAGGAGGCGGATAGTCCCCGGCCATTCTCCGGAGCAGGACTAATTCACCTAGGTGATAGGAGATATGGGAAGCCATCATTTGGTATACATTCCAAGGGTTCCCATAGTTGCTGGGGACATTGAAAGTCTCTATACGCTCTACCCAGTCCTGTGCCTTTTCAATGTCAGTCAGTAGCTTGCGAATAGCCCCGGAAAGCTCCGCTTCATCGGTGGGTCCTTTTTCCTCTACCCATCCTTGGGCGGCTGTTTTCACTCCCGGGAGTTTATTCTCCGTGAGGTAATCCATACCGTAGTCGTTCCAAAAAGAGATATGCTTGATCAACTGCCAGATCGTGTAGGGCGAATTTCCTATTTCTTTACCGGCCACGTCCACTGTAAGGCCTTCCAGGGCCTTTTCTACACTTAGATGAGCACGTTCTCCATGAAGAGCATTTTTAAATGCATTTTTTATTTCTTCCATTAAGTATCGGCCTTTAAATATCTTCTGATAAAGTTTATCAAAAACTAGATTTTGGCCATAAATTATTTGTAAAAAGTCGCGTCGCTTTTATTCATTTACGTTTGGGCCCCGGCTCGCTGGTTAAGCGACGTATTAAAAAAGTGTTACAAAATCTCGATATTCTAACTATCTTGAGTGATCAAAACTCAAAAGAACAACTATGAAATATTCACTGGAGATTGAGATCAATCAGCCGATTGACAAGGTCATCGAGCTTTTTGACAACGCCGACTACCTCGAGCATTGGCAGCCGGGGCTTCAAAGTGTCGAACACATCAGCGGGGAGCTAGGCAAGCCCGGGGCGAAAACCAAGCTTAGGTACCTTATGGGCAAGCGAGAAGTAGAGATGATCGAAACAATCACGGCCAGGGATCTTCCCAAAGAGTTTTCAGCCACTTTTGAAGAGAACGGCGTGTTAAACATCCAGAAGAATCTTTTCAGGGCGATGGGCGCTGACCGGACAAAATGGATATCCGATAACGAATTTCAGTTCAGCAATTTACCGATGAAGCTCATGGGCTGGCTTATGCCCGGGGCTTTTAAAAAGCAATCTAAGATCTATCTTGATGCTTTTAAAAAATTTGCCGAGGACTATGAGCGTGTTTTAAGTACTTCTAAAACGCTTTGATAGGCAGAATGGCGAAAAAACGACGCTTTTAGCGTTCCCATGATCGTGTCGTTTTTCTTCATTTAGGGCAATCTTATTCACTACGAATGGCATCCACAGGGTTGAGACGGGAGGCTCTTAAGGCGGGGTAAGTGCCAAAAATGATGCCCACGAACAAGGCTACTATGGAGATGATCACCAAAGTATTGAAGGTGTAGGCGGCCTGGAAGGGGGCATTTGTGATAGATTTTACCACGGGGCTAAAGGCCATAGAGCCCAAAATACCTACAACTAGCCCTATTGCACTGCCGAAACCCGAAATGGCAATCGATTCGGCCAAGAACTGGACCAAGATATCGGATTTTTTGGCACCTAACGCTTTCCTAATGCCGATTTCCCGGGTACGTTCGGTCACGGCAATCAGCAAGACATTCATCACACCGATCCCTCCTACTAAAACCGATATCCCAACGATCAATCCCATGACCAACCGGAAGATAAGAAACCCTTGATTGGCCTGGCTCACCCTGTACTCATTGGTGACCACCCTAAAGTCATGATCGTGGTCTTTGTAGTTCAGCTTTAGCCATTCTTCAGTCTTATTTTTTAATATAGGAACCAACTCTATTTTACTGGCTTTCATAGTAACTTTTGGAGGGTCAGTGGCCAGTTTTTCTTGGTCGAATAAGGTGATGGGTACAAAACAAACCGCTCCTTTGATCTCTTCATCGATTATCCCAACCACTTCATATTCTTGGGTTTCTATGGAGATCTTTTGCCCCAGTAATGCACCTGGAGAGGTACCTGTTGTCAATGTTTCGGCCAAATTTTGGCTTACTACGGCTACTTCGTTCTTTTGTTTGAGGTCTTCCTCTTCCAGGGCCCTGCCGTGTGCGATCTTATATTCGGGGGAAGTAAACTCCGAAATACCGGTTAAATGGGCTCCTACCTCCTGGTCAGCTTGGCTCAAAGCAATGCGGGTGGGGCTGCTGGCAAGGAGGTGGGCATGGCCTAAATCTTGTACTTGTGGGTATAATGCTTTGAAATTACCGTAATCAAAAAACTTAAAACTGTCTTTTCGAACCCATACATCGTTCACTTGCTCGTAAGGCACGGGTTCTATGATCACCATTTCAAGCCCGGTAGTTTGGGAGATCTGTTCGTTAGCGTATTTTTCCAAACCGTCGATCAGGGATAGGATAGCCACCAAAGCCGCCACACCTATGACAATGCCTAAAATTGAAAGGGTGGTTTGCAATAGATTGGCACGGATATTTGCCATTGCTGTATGCAGGGAAAGGATCAGTTTCTTCGTCATGGTAATGTCGATGTGAAGATTAGTGTCATGTCAGATCTCAAATGACGTTCAATCTATTTTTTTCGGTCTCGTTCCTAAAGTCGGCAGTCGGCAGTAAACAGTCGGCAACCCTCTATTTT
>JANQLQ010000323.1 GCA_028280565.1 Fulvivirga sp. | reverse complement strand
TTTTCATTTTCTTTTGCGCGCCCATGCCATAGGCATCCCTTCGGGGAAAGAAAACGAAACAAAAGAAAAGGGCGCCAGCAACCAAGCCCATTTTCCCCTCGAAACGCACTATCCAAACCCCATAGACCGCTTGCCCACAGGCCTCAAATGGACCACCCTATTTCTGGATGTCTTCCCTCCATACTCCCCTTGAATTTTCAATGATGCCCCCGTGTTCAGTTAAGCCTCAAAAGACATACTGGATGCAGCATGAGCTAGGTTTGAGGTATTGATCAGACGTCAACCCTCTTTTTTTTGCCCACTGCCCTTTGCCTATTGCCGACTGAGACCGTCTCATGATATCCTAACGGTTACCCATCTTAATTAGGGAATTGCCAGCAAAGTATCCTTTTTCTTACCAGTTCCCTGGGGATCAGAACCGGTCCGGGGTTTGGATGATCTTAAAAACCACCTCATGGGGATCTTTGTCTTCATCTGTTAAGAAAAACTTCACCATGGGATTATCCTCGGTGATCCTGTTTTCTACTTTAACAATCTCGTTTCCCGGTAACTTTTCTTGGATCTGTTCCTTGAGATCTTCAACAGCCTGGGCGAAATGCACCTCCAGCTTGCTAGGATTATACTCCTTTGTCTTCATTTTAGTGTTAATCTTAATCTTAAGTTGTAAATACTCCAGTCGCACGCTTCCCCAGGTAGGGTACTTGAAATTTACAGACTGGATATTTACTATCTAACCCCTCTTAATCTGCTTCTACCATTGGATCAAAGCCGAGGCCCAGGTAAAACCGCTGCCAAAAGCCGCGAGACACAGCAGGTCATTTTCCTTGATCTTCCCTTCTTCCCAAGCCTCACTCATGGCGATTGGGATGGAGGCTGCCGTGGTATTACCATACCTCATGATGTTATTATACACCTTTTCACCTGGTAATCCAAGTTTTTGTTGAATGTAGTTGCTGATTCTAAGGTTAGCCTGGTGAGGAATGAGCAGGTCAATTTCTTCTTTTGTTTTGTTATTAGCGCTTAATGCCTCCTGGATCACCTCCATAAAACGGACTACGGCGTGCTTGAAAACGAGGTTGCCATTCATATACACTTTAAATCCAGAGGTATCCAAGATCTGCTCCGGTTGCCGCTCTTCATGCGGACGGCTGCTGCCCGGATCTTTTACATATAGCTCTTCGGCAAAACGTCCGTCAGAATGCAGGTGGGTAGAAAGAACGCCTGCCCTTTCCGAAGGCTGTACCACGGCGGCCCCGGCGCCGTCTCCAAAGATCACAGCCGTACCCCTGCCCCTTGTCGTAAGGTCCAAGGCAGTAGATTGGATCTCCGCACCGATCACGAGAATGTTTTTATACATCCCCGTTTTTATAAATTGATCGGCAGTAGACAAAGCATAAATGAAACCGGAACAAGCATTTTTGATATCCATAGCCGGGATGCTCTCTAGCCCTAGCTCTCGCTGGAGCAAAACCCCTGACCCGGGGAAGTAATAATCAGAGGTAATGGTAGCGAAGATAATAAAATCAATGTCTCCTGCTTTTACTTGGGCCCTGTCCATGGCCATACGGCTCGCCTTGGCCGCCATGTTGGCAACGGTGTCTTTTGCAGGATCTATAAATCTTCTTTCATGTATGCCGGTCCGTTCAACGATCCATTCATCGTTGGTTTCCATGATCGTTGAAAGATATTCATTGGTGATCACTTTTTCCGGGACGTGATGACCCACGCCGGCAATTTTCGAATATGTCATAGGCTGGTGCTTAAAGGCCCCAAAGATAGACAATAATAACTAATGTTAGTTAGGTTTTTAAAGTAGGCCTAAAACTAAGGCTCAATGCCAAGATTTTGTTTGTAAAGTGTTGATTAATTGATAGTTATAATTTTCTTGACAGTGTCCTGGCACACGTTAATTGACGGGTAGGGGATATGACAGGTATTAGGAAGCTTTTGGTCAGTAGGCAGTTGGCAAGGGGCAGTAGGCAAAACAAATAGAGGATTGCCGATTGCTCTTTGCCAACTGCCGACTTTAAGAACGGGATTGGAAAAAATGGCTAACCGTCCAATTGCACTTAACTCAACACTAAGGGTCCGGCAGGTATCTTTCAAAAAATAATTCCTGCGGGGTGCAACCTTTGTCAATGCGCAACAGTCTATACACTAGTTTTCTATTATTTTTACATTTATAGAAAATATAAAACCCCATGAAAGGAACATACCTAGGCGAATTTGAAGAGATCGTGTTACTCACTGTAGCAGTGCTGAAGGAGTCAGCATATGGAAATGCTATATTGGATGAGATAAGCGTGCGTACGCATAGGCAGATCAACCTAAGCGCTGTACACAGTGCGCTTCATCGCTTGGAAAAGAAGGGGTTTTTAAAATCGCGTAGGGGAGAGCCTACGGCAGTACGGGGTGGGAAACGGAAAAAATATTACGAGATCACACCTTTTGGGATCAAAGCTTTACACGATATACGGGAGTTGAGAGAGGGATTGTGGACCTCGCTAGGAGGCGTTGCACTGGATAAAAGTAATTTGTGAGGATGGATCAGTACCCACCCAAATGGATGGTCAATACCTTGGAGGCCATTTGCCCTGCACACATGCGTGATGAGATCGAGGGAGACTTTTTTGAGTACTACGCAGGAATGGCAAAAAAGCATCGCCAAGTATTTGTGAATCGGAAGGCTTTTGGGTTTTTATTGGCTTCGGCGCCCCGGCTTATTTTAAAAAGAAGATACCACACACCAAACTACATCGATATGCTTAAAAACTACATCGTTATTGCCTTTAGAAATCTAAAGAGACAATTAGGATATACTTCGGTTAATATTTTTGGGCTTGCTATTGGGCTAGCATCTTGCATACTCATAGGTATCTATGTTTTACACGAGCTGAGCTATGATACTTTCCACGAGAAGGCCGACCGGATTTTTAGGGTGAGCAAGATGTATAAGAATGCAGGAAGGTCAGAAAAGATCTACCATACATCCACGGCACTTTTGCCTCATCTAAGACGTGATTTTAACGATGTGAGTACCGGGGTGAGGGTCTATAACGTAAGTATGTTTAGTCCTGTGATAGTACAAAAGGGTGATACAAAGTATCAAGAGCCAAGTTTTTTATACGTGGACAGCACTTTTTTTGATGTTTTCTCCTTTAAAGTGAAAGGTGGCGATCCTGCTAAGGCGCTGGTGGAACCTAGATCTGTGGTGTTCACGGAGTCCTCAGCCGTGAAATACTTTGGTGACAAGGATCCCTTAGGGGAACTTGTTCAAGTAGATGGCATAGATTACACGGTTACCGCGGTACTTGAAGATGTTCCGGGTAATTCACATTTGCAGTTCGACTTCTTGGGAAGCTTTACTTCTTTAAAGGCCTCGCAGCAAGAAGTCTGGCATAGTGCTAACTATGCTACTTATATTGTACTCGCTGATCCTAGCGCCAAGGCCTCCTTAGGACAAGCTATATCCGATATGGTGGCAGAGAAGTTAGCGGATTACCTTAAAGACACCCAGGTCATTTTTGATCTTATGCCATTGACTGATATTCACCTACGATCCGATGTGGCCGTGGAAATGCAACCTCAAAATGATATAAGATACATTTACGTCATAAGCTTCGTAGGATTACTGGTCTTGGTTATTGCCTGCATCAATTATATGAATTTGGCTACTGCAAGATCCTTGGAACGTGCCCGGGAGGTCGGGATGCGGAAAGTACTGGGGGCTATTAGGAAACAGGTTTTCTACCAGTTCATGGGTGAGTCCGTCATTGTAACACTGGTTTCCATGGTGGTGGCCCTGGTATTGGTCAATCTTTTCCTAGGTACCTTCAACCAACTGACCGCCAAGGCGCTTGGCTGGAGTGATGTGTTTAACCTGCAAATGATCGTGGGTTTTGTCATTGTTTTTATTACTGTTAGTTTTTTGGCTGGGGCATACCCAGCGCTTAACCTTTCCTCTTTTGCCCCTAGCGATGTTCTAAAAGGTAGTTTTAAACGTACGAAATCCGGCAGTTGGGTACGGAAAGCGTTGGTCATTGTCCAGTTTTCTATTTCTATTTTCCTGATCATTGGCACATTGATCATCTACCAGCAGCTCTCCTTTATGCAAAACAAGAAACTGGGGTATGAAAAAGAGAACGTTTTAGTGTTACCCACAGACGGTGAGGTGAACAGAAACTTCATGACATTGAAAACGGAGTTGGAACGTAGGCAAGATGTCATATCTGTCTCCATAGCCTCTGAAAGTCCCACAGATGTTGGGGGTACCTACAGCCTGTCGATCCCCGGGCAGTCGGAAGACCTAAGTGTACAGGCCGTCACCGCAGACGCTGATTTCTTGAATACCATGCAAATGGAGGTAATCTCAGGCCGTAACTTTACTCCATCGGATCACACATTGGCCACCAAAGAAATAGTAGAGGACAGGTGGCATGCTTTTATTGTTAACCAGGCCCTGCTCAAAACCCTCATGATCAATGAAGCAAGTATTATCGGGGAAAAGGTGAATTTAAATGGAAGGAAAGGAGAAATTGTAGGCGTGGTGGAAGACTTTCATTTTACTTCACTCCATCGCAAGATCACCCCATTGGTATTATTTATAGAACCTCGGCAATTCCACCAAATGTTCATAAGGATAAGCCCGGATAACCTCCAGGGAACGCTAACAGCCATAGAGGACCAGTGGAAGGAGATCGTACCTAACCGACCTTTTGTTTTTAATTTCCTTGATGATGAATATGACGCCTTATACCGTAACGAAATGCGTTTGGGCAATGTATTTACCACTTTTGCGATATTAGCCATACTCATCGCCTGTTTGGGCTTGTTTGGCCTGGTATCCTTTGCCGTACAGCAGCGTACCAAGGAGATCGGGATCAGGAAGGTCATGGGGGCCTCGGTCAAGAGCCTTTTCTTTTTGGTTTCTAAAGATTTTTCAAAATTAGTATTACTGGCCTTTGTAATTGCCGCACCACTGGGATACTGGCTGATGGGCCAATGGCTAAACGATTTTGAATACCGGGTATCGATCGGTTTCTGGCCTATGCTGATCGCCGTGGTGTGTACTACACTAGTGGCTTTTCTTACGGTGAGCTACCAATCCATCAGGGCCGCCATGCTTAACCCCACGGATACCTTACGGAATGAATAGCTAGAGAATAGTCACCTAAAAAGAGTCGCTCGGCTATCGAAAAAAACTAAAAACAGTTGCTTGTGTTCCCGAGTGACGACTATCCTTGAGGCCTCTCGGCTAGTTTCCGTTAGCGCTACGAGGTTAGTTATCGATCTTGTGCCGGCCGGAGGCCGAGGAATAGCGGTCACTCGGCTGGGGAGCCGAGCGACTGTTCTGAACTGTTTTGTCGAAGGTGAAGCCTGTCAAAGTCAAGATAAAGCCTTTCAACCTAATTTAGGACGGTATATTCAAAAAATGATACGTTTTTTGCAGGTCATGTCCTGAAATAGGTTGACACAAAAGGTGTCACTTATGAAAAAAGAATCAGAGCCACTGGACTTAATAAAGTACAAAAGCCAACATGAACTACGTCTATCCTTCAAGTTGAAAGTATTAGATGACTTGGTAGCTAACCAGGAGATCGATAGCTTTATTGCTCGTAAACATGGTATTCCTTCGGGTACGTTGTTTAGTTTTCGTCAACGTATACTTAAGAAACTAGGGTATTACCGCATTTTAGAGGACATGAAGAACGATCAGCCCTCCGGCAAGCTTAGCCATGCCGAGGAAATAGAGAAGCTCAAAGAAGCGTTGAAATTAGCTACGATGAAGGTAGCTGCTTTAGAGACCTTGATAGACGTTGCTGAAGATCAACTCAATGTAGATATTAGAAAAAAGCTTGGCTCCAAGCAATCGAAATAATGCGGGCACTACACCCTGACAAAGGTTTGGCATACCTGTGTCAATTGTTTGGAAAAAGCCGCCAGGCCTATTACAAAGGTCAAAAAGTAAAAGACCATCGTATTGTTTTTGAAGAGGTAGTCAGTGAGTTGGTGGTCGAGCTCAGGGATAAGCTGGAAAACCAAAAACTGGGAACACGCAAGCTCTTACCCTTGATCAAGGAAGAGTTAGCCCGGCAAGGCTTAACGATTGGTCGTGATCGCTTGTTCGACATTATGAATCTGTATGGTTTAAAGGTACGTCGCAAAAGACGCAGAAGCCCTCGAACGACTGACAATACGCACCAATACAGGCGTTACGCTAACCTAGTCAAAGACAATCCGATCAAGCAAGCCGAACAGGCCTGGGGTTGTGATATTACTTACATCCGGTTAAAGGATGGACGTTTTATGTATCTCAGTCTTATTACAGATATGTATTCTCGTAAAATTGTAGGCTATCACCTGCATGAAAGTCTATCAGCAGAAGGTTCCATTCGGGCTTTGATGATGGCGATTGCAAACCGGCAGTATCCCCAGCGAACATTGATCCATCATAGTGATCAAGGGGTGCAATATTGCTCTTATGACTACATCAATACACTGAAGAATAATGGAATATCCATCAGTATGGCTGCCAAGGGAAGTCCTCATGAAAACGCAATAGCAGAACGTATGAATGATATTGAAGCAAGAATACGGGCTGGGAATACCCCTTCCTTCTCCTGAAAAGGCAAGAAGCCTGGTGGATAGTGCTGTAGTAGCCTACAATGCAAAGCGGCCTCATCAAATGCTGGAAGGACAAACCCCTGAACAGGTGCATCAGCATGATAAGACCATGGATATAGTGAAAACTTCCCAGGCCTGGGAAGGGCCGGAAGTTTCCAACATACCCACAGTCTTACCTGGTGCCAATCGTGTAGTCCTAAAAAAGGATTAAAATGACGATGTATCCCAAACTCAGGACGAAGGCCTGGGGATGTAAACCAAACCTAGGACAAAATGTAGGAAGGTAAACCAGTTCAAGGACTAGGGGTTAAAACGTAAACCAATTACAGGACAAAGAAAAAATATGACAATAAAATGTAGGATTAAACTTTAGAGCAACAACATAAAGCAGGACCTAATCCTAACCTGTCTACTTCAAACAGGATTACAGTAATCCCTGTAAAGTACAATTAGGAATAATAATGTATATTGTAAACTACTATCAGAATTAACTAAAAATCTGTCAACTTTTTTCAGGACGCCACAGCAAGATCGGCTGAATGTGACACAATGTCAGTTGGAGGCGCTGCAAAGCCCGTTGTCACCGTTGCAAAGTCCATTGGAAGTATTGCAAAGGCGGTTGTGACCCCTGCAAGGTCGACTCACTGCCTTGCAAGGTCCGTTGACAGGGCTGTAAATCACATTGAAACTGTCACAATGTCAGTTGAAAAGGCTGCAAGGTCCGTTGTCAGTATTGCAAGCTCGGCTGAACGTGGTTCTCAAACAGTCGCCCTCTTTTAAGAGTGAAGATTATCACGAAGGCCATAAATGATGTATTTAAGCTGTTTTATAGGATCAATCAAAAAGGCTTACGTAAAGAGAATTCTTTAACAAAAGAAAGTTAAACCCATACCTCTTGGAACAGTTTTTCATGTCCATGATTCAAAAATGGACAGATAACAAAAAGAAGTAAGGCTTATTTCTAGAGATAATAGCCCATGACTCAATACTAATTGACTTTTGTTTGTTATACTTCCAGTCCAGCAGTAGTATGAGTCAAATTACCACGGTTACTTTTTTTCGATTTTCCAATCCCGGGAGTCGCTTTTGGGCGTTAAAGATGATGGGCATGGCGCACCGATCGCTCATGAGCGTCCAAGGGCAGTCATTTTACAAGCTTATGGGCAGTGGTAGGGGCCACGGGTTCAATCCTTGGCCAGACTGGTCAGTGTATAGCTTACTCCAAGTATGGGATAATGAAAAGTATGCTATGTCTTTTTTTAAGGATGCGCCAGTATGGCTCCAATACCAGCGGAGGGCCAGTGAGACGTGGCGTCTTTTTATGCGTTCATTAGCAGCGCATGGAGTTTGGACAGGAATGAACCCGTTTTCAACCGCCGAAAATGCGGATCCCCATAACCGGGAAATCGCCGTAATCACCCGTGCCACGATCAAATGGCATAAGCTTGCTAAATTTTGGTCCTATGTGCCTACCTCGCAACGGCCGATAACCGGTGCGCAAGGACTTATTTATACCAAGGGAATAGGAGAAGTACCTTTGCTCCAGATGGCTACGTTTAGCTTATGGGAAAATGAAGAATGCCTGCGCACTTTTGCATACGAAAGCGCAGAACACAAAGAGGCCATACGCCGAACACGATCACTCGACTGGTATAAAGAAGAGCTTTTCGCTCGTTTCCAGCCCTATTTGTCCGTAGGCACTTGGGAGGGGCAAAATCCATTGCACTCATCTCCCGGGATAGTATCTATACCTGTCCTAGGCTAGTTTGGAACGTTTGTAAAATCCAATTACCTCATGGAGGATTCGTGTCATTAAACGTAACGTGAGCTCTAAGTTTAATTGGCAGGTCTTCAATTGTCTAACCACAGAAAAAGTTGAGAAAACCGCCTATAGCCACGAAGATCACCCCGTGTCCTCTGCGTATTCACTGTGCCCTCTGTGGTTAAAAGCTGGTCTTCAATGCTTTGCAGTCAAATAATTATTTTGGGATGACTTATTAGCGCAAAACGTACGGTCCAGCCCCTAGAGGTCGCTTGCCCACATGCCTCAAATGGGCCGTGCTGTTCCTAGAGGTCTCCCCGCCATACGTCACTTGAGTTTTCAATGATGTCTTAACTAACGTCAACTTGGAATAAGGAAGGTTTAAAACACCCTAAAGCGCATCAAAATACGTCTCTATGAAGCTTTTGGCCTGCTAAACCAACTTATCGTGTTATACTGGTTATCCTTACCGCAGTGAACCATCGTGCTATTAAGAGAAAGCTCTATGATAAAGTTTGCGCACCAAGGCCTTGTTAAAAGGTGCTTTAGGAAAGCTGTTCATTATGCCCAGGTCTTCCAAGAAATTAGTCTCTTCGTTTAAAAAACTAAAGATCTTTTGGATCGAGTTTTTGCAGTACATGATGGTGAACAGCTTGGGGCCCAGCTCATTCCTATTATACAGGACATCCAAAAATATGGCATCGTAAAACCTGAATTTTTTACGAATCAGCCCCTTAGAGGGGAGCATACCTTTCTTAATATTCGCTATGATCTGCAATGACATCTTCCCGGCATTTTTGAAGGAGTACCCGGACGATGGTTTTACCCATGAGCCGGCAGTACCGATCTTTGTGAGCTGATGGCTGTTGTCTTTGTGAAAGGCATAATCCGACATAGGGATCACCCCTTTTTCCGTAGTCGTAATGGTATAATTCTCCAGCTTCAACACGTCTGACAAGTAGCCTTTTATCATTGTCTCGTAGTTCTCATCTTCGATCAAACTTGGGCTGAAGAGTGTAAATTCCACCAGCGCCTTGTTTTTCGCATGCGGAAGGATGTAGATAAAGCTCGTGGTATCTTTCCAGCGCCAGTTAAAATCCATCATCACAAAAGTGGAATCGTCAAAAATCCCTGTTGGGGTTTCGATCACCCACCCCTTAAAATGCTGCAAAAGTTTAACTGAAGATTGGTCGCTGTAAAATCCCGGGCTAATGCGGCTGTCAAAAACATGGTCGTGAATGCGGTATTCTTTGGAAGCCTGCACTGTAATAGTATCCTGTAACCGCACATCTTCTACTTCAGAAAGTATCCACGTCACATTTGGCGCTTGGTTGATCTTATCCCTGGCATGATCATAAAAGTCCAGCGCATGGATCATTTTATAGGAATAAGGAGAAATATTGAAGGTATGCTCTTTGCCATCTGTACCTGTCACCGTAGCATTTCTCCACTGTCGGGCCACGAGGTGGTCCCAATGCCCTTGTCCTTTTTCCCAAAAGCACCAGGTCTTGTCGTTCTCCTTTTTAGAGTCTTTGTCGAACAGGGCAATTTTTTTATCCTTAAAGAAAGGATCTTCGATCATATGCAAGGCCAAGTTAAGCCCGGCAGCTCCTGCGCCAATAATGGCATAATCAAACGTGGTGGAATCCATAGAAATAAGCAAAAAACAATAGCTGTGCTGTATAAAGGTGGGCAGAAAATTGAAGATTACCAACCAGTTTGGTGACTTGTAAGATGAAGTGCAAAACTGCTGACACCAAAAACCAAGTGATGAAATTTTTCATAGGGGCATGGCCTATTTCCCAGTGCCAAAAGTCAAACAGCGGCGCTGAAACTTCTAAAAAGAAATCGAGAAACACCATCAAAAAAGCCCCGATGATCACCCTGCCCAGCAGCCGGTGTGCTAGGTGGTGGGCGATGGTGCCGGTGATCAACGTCAACACAGCCCAATTTACACCGATCAACAGGGGTACGCCGTCTAGCTTTACCCCCATGCTATTGCCATAATAATAAGCGCCAAAAAGAAAGTCATGGTGTACTCCTATCCATTCCACGAACATCCCGATACTGAAAAACACGAAGGTAACCAGGTACTTTTTGATTGAATTTAACGGGTAGTTCCAAAGCAATAATGCAAAACACAGCAGCAAATTCAACGGGGTTTTGGGTAGAAACCAATTTTGGAATCCAAGGGTGATACCAATCATCCCCGAGATATGGAATAACCAGACCAGGCCTATGGAGAAAACCAGCTTCGGCTGATCAAGGAGGTAGAATAAAAAACCTCTTTTTATAGTGATTTTAGGTGTTGCCATGAGTATCATTCTTAACAACATAATCCACTTTTGGTTGCAATGCTTTGAGAAGAATTGGACCCGGGTCCAAGCTTGTTTAAACTATTGATTTAGATGGCAAATGATGATCAAACAAACTGCTTCTTTGCTTGGACTAAGCCAGGGATAAAGTGTTATTTTTAATGGTCGCGAGAGTTAGCTGTGTTATTGTAATGACTATGAAACCCTGTTTTAGCTATTTTAGGGTGGGTTCCATTTTGGCGCAGGCTCCCTGGACCTGTACAAGACTTGTGACAGGCTCTTCGAACCTGGGAAATGATGGGGTGCTCACCTTTTTGACTTTAACAATTTCATTATTTAAGGATGCGGTGTTCTATGGGGGCTTCAGCAGGTTCAGAGAACCTGTCCATGTATAAGCACGGGTTTGGACAACCCGCGCTAGTATTTATTTACTACTATGGTAACCTTGCCACGATCCGTTCGGGAAGCACTCTCAGGATATGATAAATGATCTTCCATTTAAGCCCGGGTACGATGATCAATTGTTTTTTGGCGTTCACTACGGCTTGGGCGATAAAACTGGGCTCCAGCATCAGCGATTCTGTGAGGTTCAGGCCTTCTGTCATTTTACTGCGGATATAGCCTGCCACGATCACGTTTACCTCTATTTTCCTAGGAAAAAGGTACTGGCGTAGTCCTGCTAAATACTGCGTGAAGGCGGATTTAGTGCTGCCGTAGATGAAATTACTCTTCCGCCCCCTTACGCCAGACAAGGAAGATAGCCCTATGATCTTTTTTAAATGTGGATTACCAGGGTCGGTAGCTGCCAGGTTCAAAATAGATACCGCGCCGCAATAGTGTACCTTCATCATTTGGTAGCTGCCGTGCCAATCGACCAGTGCTTCTTCATTGTCTTTTAAAAAACCGGCGGCATAGAGCACTATGGTAGGTTTGGAAGGCAGTTGCTCATAAAATTCACGGTGGCTGTCAAAATCTGTGGCGTCGAAATACAATACATATACTTGCCGGGTCAAGTTATATCGTTTTACGAAATCCTCGAGCTGTTCAGTACTCCTAGAGGCGGCCATTACGTTATAACCCTTGGCGGTATAAAGTAAAATGCACTCTTTGGCCACGTCCGAGTTGGCCCCTAAAATGAGGACAGAAATATTTTTTCGAGTTGTCATGCTGGATTATTTCTTGTCATATCGTTTTATACTGTTCTTTACTCCCGGTTTGAGCCTGGCATTTTTGTCGAAGTCGCGGCTTTTGCATGTTTGCCTTAGGTTAAATCCTTAAAACCGTCAACGCAACACAATAATAGGAATAGTTAAGTCTTTTGCAGAAGGTCAGCCTCATTTCATAGGGGCGGCAGTGCTATTGGTCTAATACCTTGAACCCCAAGTAACTACCCGGCGTACTTTTTAACATGACATCACTGATGAAAAATCTGCTGCTTTGGACGATTGCCTTAGTGCTTTTTAGCGAGTTCTTTACCGATGGCTTTAACAAGTTATACGGTCGTGGCGATCTTACCTTAGCAGGGTGGGGCTACTCCTGTTCTTTGCTTGGTTTTGTAGGCATTGGAGAAATAGTTTTGGCTTCTGGCCTGTTGATCCCCAGGTCAAGGATATGGGCGGCTTTATTCATTGGCCTTTTAACCCTCATAAGTTTGTACTTTCATTGGGTTCATCAAGATGTGATCAGCCTGCTGGTCAGTATTATGAATGTAGGACTTGCAGCCATCGTGATCTGGTACAGTACTAATCTTTCTCATGCGCCGGTCAGCGAGTCATGACCCTGACCCATCCCTATGATCCGAAAGTCGCATAGCCGTATGATCGACACCTTGTGAAGGTATTTCTAGTTGATTGTCAGTTTGTTACTCTTCAATTCTTGATTTCTTTGGGGCATCGCGTTATAACTTGTGATATTTTGATCATAATTGTGGTGTAGAACCCAGGCAAACCACCACCACAAATCGAAAAATGTTAGAGCCCATAGTTCTTGTCATTTTACTAGCTTTTGCTGCCGGGCTGGTCTTTAAAAGTATAGGGTATCCCCCGCTGTTGGGGTACCTGATGGCTGGCTTTGTGGCCCACGGCCTAGGCTTGGGAAGCCAAGAGGCGATCACGCCCATTGCTGATCTAGGTGTTCTTTTGTTACTTTTTACCATTGGCCTCAAGCTGGACTTGAGAGAGCTTGCCGCCCCACAGGTATGGGGTGTGGCCGGCATGCAAATGGTCATTATGATCCCGATCACGGTATTTGTGATCACGGCAGTGGGATGGATAATACCGGCAGCGGCTATGGAAAAGAATTCTACGGCCTGGCTCATGGCATTTGCCCTGTCATTCTCAAGTACAGTATTTGCCGTTAAAATTTTTGACGAGCGCGGGGAAAATACCTCGCTCTATGCCAAGATCGCTATTGGTATCCTTATCCTGCAAGACCTTGCCGCGGTTTCCTTCTTAGTAATATCTTCCGGTAAACCGCCCAGTTTAGCAGCGCTAGGGTTAATGGCCCTGCCTTTAGCCAGGCCGGTGCTCCTTTTAGTACTACAAAAGGTGGGCCATGGAGAGTTGTTGACACTTTTTGGAATAGCTTTGGCCATATTTGGTGCTGTATTGTTTGAAGCCGTCCAACTCAAAGGAAGTTTAGGAGGACTGGTATTTGGTATCTTGATTGGCAATACACGTAAAAGTAAGGAGCTGTACGAAAATCTGGTCAACTTCAAAGACCTCTTCCTCATCGGCTTTTTTATCAACATAGGCTATAACGGATTTCCTTCCGGTGACAAGCTTATCGTCGTATTGGTCTTGTGTATTTTGGTATTTATTAGGCCGGTGATTTATTTCCTGTTACTTGTGCTGTCCAGGCTGAGAGCGCGTACTTCGTTGCTCACTTCTTTGTCCCTATTCAATTATAGCGAGTTCGGGTTGATCGTGGCCGCGCTGGCCTCGAGTAGCGGCCTGTTATCCGGGGAGTGGGTAACTACACTGGCCCTGGCAATGGCGGTTTCCTTTTTTATCGCTGTGCCCTTCAATACCCGTGTTCACCTGATCCAGGCGCGTTACGCATCATGGCTCCAGCGGTTTGAACGTAAGCATTTGATTGCCAAAGATGTTCCCGTAGAGTTGGGAGAAGGTAAGATCGTAGTGTTGGGTATGGGGAGGATAGGCCTGGGTGTATATCAATACCTTTACAATCTCTATCCCCATGATCTTATCGGTGTAGATGCTAGCCTGGGTAAGGTGCAGCACCATAATGCCAACGGGATCCGTTGTGTGCATGGAGATGCCACGGATAGCGAGTTTTTACTGCATGCCCAACTCCAACAGCGAGAACTTGTTTTTATCAGCTTGACCAATCATAGTGAAAATATCGAAGTGGTAGCCCTGCTAAAACAACTGGACTACACTGGCGATATTGCCGTTGTGGCGCGCTTTAATGATGAAGAGAAGGAACTTGTAGAACTAGGTTGCATCACCTTCAACGTATACGCCGAGGCCGGGCATGGTTTTGCCGAAGATGTGCTTGAGCAAATTCAAAACAAAAAGGTAGCAACTTGATTTTTGACACCCGGTGGATTGACCTATATCAGGTCCAACTACCACTGGGGTTCCTTGTTTTTTTAGCCTGTCCCGTTTTACTTAGCTTAGGAATCACAAACAACACAACTGCTAAAATTCCTACCTATGAATACAACACTTGCGCGGAAGAATCTTATGGCTTTGACCGGCCTGTTCCTCTGTCTTTTCCTGGTGGTCCACTTGGTGGGCAACTTGCAGTTACTTCTCCCGCCTGAAAAAGCTGCTGTCCAGTTTAATCTTTATTCAAAATTCATGACGAGCAACTTTTTTATTAAAGTTATTTCTTATTTGCTCTACGCTTCGATCGTGCTTCATGCCGTCTATGCACTAGTGATCACTGTAAAGAACCGGCAGGCGGCTTGTGGTGGGTACGCTTATGACCGCAGGGGCACGGCCAGCCCATGGTACTCACGTTACATGGGTATACTCGGTACAGTCATTCTCCTATTCCTGGTCGTGCATATGAAAGATTTTTGGTTTGAGTATAAGTTTGGTTCCTTGCCATTGGACCGTGAAGGGAACAAAGACCTGTTCTCCATCGTGGTAGAGTCTTTCGGCCAGCTATGGTACCTGGGGTTTTATACTGTGGCTTTTATCGCTTTAGGATACCATTTGCTGCATGGTGTTCATAGTGCCTTTAAAACCTTGGGGATATACCCTAGGAAACTGTCAAATTTCTTATACTATAGTGGAATAGGTCTAACCTTGATCCTGACCGTCGGTTTTATAGTTATCCCGATTTTTGTTTTCTTCAAATATCATATGCCATGAATTTATCACCTTCGGAGTCCACGATAAATGAAAGTGCCCAAGGCGTACCGGGTGCAAAGATCCCCAAGGGGCCACTCCAAGAAAAATGGAGCCATTACAAGGCTACCTGCCGGTTGGTGAGTTTCAATAACAAAAAGAAGCTGGATATCATCGTTGTAGGTACGGGGTTGGCTGGGAGTGCAGCCGCTGCTTCATTAGCCGAGGCCGGTTACAATATCAAATCTTTTTGTTTCCAAGATTCTCCCCGGCGCGCGCACTCCGTAGCAGCACAGGGTGGGGTGAATTCAGCGAAAAATTACCAGAACGATGGGGATAATGTCTACCGCATGTTTTACGACACCCTGAAAGGGGGGGATTTCAGGGCCCGGGAGGCTAACGTGTACCGCCTGGCGGAATGCTCCGCCAGCCTGATCGACCAAGCCGTGGCCCAAGGGGTGCCTTTCGCACGTGAATACGGTGGATACCTGTCAAATCGTTCTTTCGGCGGGGTACAGGTGCGTAGAACTTTTTACGCCCGCGGGCAAACCGGGCAGCAACTGCTATTAGGGGCCTATTCAGCCCTAATGCGGCAGGTAAGTGCTGGAAAAGTAGAGCTTTTCACCCGTCATGAAATGCTGGAACTGGTAATGGTAGACGGAAAAGCGCGGGGGATCATAGCGAGGAATCTCGACACGGGTGAAATAGAGCGCCATAGCGCTCATGCCGTAATATTGGCTTCAGGAGGCTTTGGAAAGATATTTTACCTTTCCACCTTGGCTATGGGATGCAACGGTTCGGCCATTTGGCGTGCGCATAAAAAAGGGGCGCTGATGGCCTCGCCAAGCTGGACCCAGATACATCCTACCTCGCTTCCCCAGCAGGGAGAGCACCAGTCTAAGCTCACATTAATGTCAGAGTCCCTCCGCAACGACGGGCGGATATGGGTGCCTAAACAGCAAGGAGATCACCGCCATCCTAATGATATCCCGGAAGAAGAACGAGACTATTACCTCGAGCGCCGCTATCCCGCGTTTGGTAATCTCGCCCCCAGGGACATCTCCTCTCGTGCGGCCAAAGAGCGGATCGATGCCGGGCATGGCGTGGGACAAATGAAAAACGCCGTCTATCTTGATTTCAAAGCCGCTATCGCTGAGTATGGGCTGGATAAGATCAAAGAGCGCTATGGCAATCTTTTCCGCATGTATGAAAAGATCACCGGGGTGGATGCTTACAAGGAACCGATGAAAATCAGCCCTGCGGCACACTTTTCCATGGGGGGCTTGTGGGTGGATTATGAATTAAGTACTTCTATACCGGGTCTTTATGCCTTGGGCGAATGTAACTTTTCAGATCATGGCGCTAACCGGCTTGGGGCTAACTCTTTACTGCAAGCTTGTGTAGATGGCTATTTTATCATCCCTTACACCATTGGTGACTACCTGGCAGATGATATAAAGACCGGCACTATTGACACGGATCTGCCGGAGTTTGCAGAAGCTGAAAAGGCGGCCTCGGACTTGTTGGAGAAACTCACCTCCATAAAAGGCAGCAAGCCGGCCGATTACTTCCACAAAAAGTTAGGGAGGTTGATTTGGGACTACTGTGGCGTAACACGTAACGAAAAAGGATTAAAAACGGCGATCGAAAGTATCCGGAAGTTGAGAGAAGAGTTCTGGACGGACTTAAAAGTACCGGGTACTGCCGGGGAAATAAACTCTGAGCTGGAAAAAGCAGGCAGGGTAGCAGATTACCTTGAATTTGGAGAGCTCATGTGTTATGATGCCCTCACAAGAAACGAATCCTGTGGCGCACATTTTCGAGAAGAATACCAAACAGAAGATGGCGAGGCGCTCCGGGATGATGAGAACTTCTGCTTCATCTCTTGTTGGGATTACCAGGGGGAAGACAAGGAGCCCATTTTACATAAAGAACAGTTGGTGTTCGAGGAGACAAAGCTGATCGCGCGAAATTATAAAAAGTGAAATAGTAGGGAGTTGGTCTTTGATCGTTTTGTCCGGCAATGAACGGAAATTAGTGATCAACGGCTAGCTATCAACAAACAACAATATCGATGAAATTAAAACTCAAGATCTGGCGCCAATTGAACGCAAATACTCCCGGTAAGCTGGTGGACTACCAGTTAGAAGGAGTAGAGGAAGACATGTCATTTTTAGAAATGCTGGACTATTTGAACGAGAAGCTCATTCTCTCCGATGAGCGGCCGGTGGAGTTTGACCATGACTGCCGTGAGGGCATATGCGGTACCTGCGGCCTCTTTATCAATGGGAGAGCGCATGGACCACTGGCAGGCACAAGCACATGCCAGTTACATATGCGTAGTTTTTCTGACGGCGATACCATTTATATTGAACCCTTCAGGGGAGGTGCTTTTAAGGTTACCCGGGATTTGAAAATTGATCGATCCGCGTTTGACAGGATCATTATGGCGGGAGGATTTATCTCTACTCCTGTGGGCGACGCGCCTGAAGCCAATGCCATCCCTATTACCCACGATGAAGCAGAGTCTGCTTTCGATTCTGCGGCGTGCATAGGCTGTGGAGCTTGTGTGGCCACCTGTAAAAATGGTAGTGCTGCATTATTCACTTCGGCTAAGATCACACACTTGGCCAAATTGCCCCAGGGTAAAGCAGAAGCACAACAACGGGCGCTGGGCATGATCGCTCAAATGGATGCCGAGGGTTTCGGCCATTGCTCTAACACAAAAGCTTGCCAGGTAGAATGTCCCCAGGAGATCTCCGTGACGAACATAGATCGAATGAATTGGGAATTCAATAAGGCTAAGGTCTTAAAATAACATGAATCCAAGCCAAAAGACCCTCAAGCCATACTAGGACGTATATTTTAGGAAAAACAACTAAACTTGACCATATTGCGTTATAATATTTGGACGATTTTAGCTATGAAAACAAAATTGAACAGGGAGCAAGTGATAAATAATGAAATGGTTGAGATCACAGGGTCTGGAACTTTTGCCATTTCGGCTCCTAAATTACTAAGCTCTGAAGCCTTTCAAAAAAGGCTAAAAAAGCTCATTCGACTATCCGCAAGACATACTGAATGAGCTGGAGTATATTGCTCCTTCCTTTATTGGGAGGCTACTATTTTCTTACCCGATCCATAAGTACGAGACATAGATATATACGATTAGAACGACAGCGCCTCATATTTGACTCCCTGATAGTCGCATTCATCTTTTTTCTTATCGCCTACACCCTTTGGTCCATCCTAAAATGGATAATTCCTGGGATTTCCAACCAGTTACCACAAGTTTCCAATGAGATCAGTTTTTTATATCCGTCCCTACTGGCATTTCTGATAGCAATTATTTGGACCTTAAGCTTTAACCTGTATAAAAGAAGGGCTAATGAGGATATAGAAAAATGGTATTTGGCACGAGCCATTGAAACTACTGGTAACTCTATGCAAAAAGATCTTCTCTACAGTAACGTCAATTCGGCTTTTTTAATGATCACCCTACGCAATGGTTTAGTCTATGTGGGGGTGGCTATTGAATTGGATGAACCTGAGGGGCAGTCGTACATCAGGATACTACCAGTTTACCTCGGCTATCGAGACCAACAATTTAGGGTTGTATTTGTCACTGATTATTTGGCTCCTGGAAACATTGAGAGGCAAACCGGTACGGTTACATGTGAAGAGGATATCATTACCACAACTCTGTACGAGGATGAAGAGCTCAATCAAATAATTGAAGTTAGTCCAATTCCAAAGTTTGATAGTTAGCTTTCATGATCTCTGCAAGATTTTCATCGAATAGTTTCGAGAGGTTAGCTTAATTTGGCAAGTCTACGGTGGTTTATTTCTTCGAGTTCAAGCCCCATACCCTGATCAATGATAAAGTGGAATTGCTCAACTTCGTCGTTACCGACCACAACACCGATGATCAGGCGCCCTTGAAAATAAAGCCTTTATCAAAGCTCTAAAAGGGAAACTGTATGCCGATAAAGGCTATCTTTTCAAAGAATTGACAAAGGCCTTACACTTGATTACCAACATTAAGAACAATATGAAAATACACTGATAGAATTAAAAGACTCATTATTGAGTCAAATATCTAAACCTGGTGTGCCTAGAAACTAAGAAGCCTCTTGTAAAATTTAATTGATTTGATTATGTCCTTGTTCTCGCATCTTACTTTTTTCTGTTCACGATTGCGGGTTAAGGTTCAGCTAAAACTCGGCAGAATTACCAAAAATTTCTGGGCTTTATGGACTTATTGGCAGAGATACATAATTTTTCTTTTGTTAGCTGGCTAACTTGTATACACTATGACTTTTATGTTTTGGCCAACCCGTAAGTTGTAATCCACCAGGGTCTAAGAATTCTTTACACCAGGTTTCAAAAGAGTTAATGAAGAGTAAAGATCTTATTGGTGATCACCCAACCCTGGTCAATTTTTAATAAAGTGAAAAAATCAGTGAACGTGTGACCATGCCAATTGGTAATCTCAACACGAGCAGTAGCTGCATCCCCACTTCTGTCTACTGACCGAATAGCATATTTTAAGTCTTCCGCAGGTGGGTGCTCATCAACATAAGTGTAAAGAGCTTGTATCGGATCGGCAAATTGTTGATCACCCAACTGACCGTAAATTTGAGCTAATTCATGAAATGCATTTTTCATAATATCGCTTTTTCCCGCAAACGCACCATTAACGTAATATTTTAGTGTATTGCGGATTGCCTCGTATTCATGTACTTCTATTGCTTTTCCTTCTTTCATAATGTTATTTAATTACGTTATCTTTTACCAAGTTCCGACATTCTTGACGAAGGAATGCTAGGATTAAAAAACCTATGATAGAAAAACCTAACCTGGACATACAAAAAGACAAGGCCGAAGAGGAGCGTCGTATAGAATTGTCTATCTTTTTAAAACATTGTCGAGAAGGGCTAAAGAGGGAGGATTATAAAAACCTTCCATTAAAGAAGCGCACACGCAGTAAAGGCCTTTCAAGAACAGAAGTAGCGCACTTGGCGGGTATCAGTGTCGATTGGTATACTTGGTTAGAACAAGGTAGACCTATACGTCCTTCACTTGATTTAGTACGGAGAATTGCCAATGCTTTCAATTTATCAAATCCGGAGGAACGACATCTTACTACGTTAGCAGGATATCAAGATGTATTAAAAACTGAAGAAGAGTATGACACCCATATTCTAAGGCGTCTGACTCAACGTTTAGGGGATGCACCCTCTATAGTGCTTAAGAAAAATTGGCACATCATCTATCAGAACAAAGCAGCGAATAAAATTTTCGGTTCTTGGAGTGATATTGAAGAAAAGAATAAAAACCTTCTATATCTTTTTTTTACAGCGTCCATATTCACCGAATCCTTGCGTCAATGGGAATGGCATGCGAAAGTTACAATCCGTCAGTATCGTGCAATATATGCTGAGAATATAGGGGATTTGGAATTTAAAAACATAATAAAAGGTCTCAGTGAAAAAAGTGTCCAGTTCCGTAATTGGTGGATGGAAGCAGACGTTTTAGGACGTGATGACGGCCGCAAAGAGTTTGATCACCCATCATTGGGTTACCTCGCTTATGATTATACCATTCTCAAACCGGCAGAACGCAATGATATCGAAATGATTACATTTATACCCATAGCAAAGTAAGAGCCATGACTGGCTATACAGGTTAAATTTAACGATTTGCTGATTTATTTGAACAACCTCCTCACAGAAGGAGTGTTGTCTTGCATTTGAACATACCTCATAGGATAGGCCTGCGAATGTCCCGGAATGAATCTTGACTTGAAAAAATGAGGTTGTTACCTAATCTTAGAGGGTAGAAATTGCTGTGCGCCTGGGACTCCTTGTAAAACTTAATGGGATCAATTATATCTTTGTTTTGTGCCTTACGTTTCTAAGTTTATGGTTGCGGTTGAGATTCATCCAAAACTCGGCAGAGTTGCCAAAAAATTCCCTTAACCTTGTAGCCATATCCGTAGAGATCCCTAACTCTCCTTTTATTATCCGGCTGGCCTGGACCTACTGTAATCTATCACAGCTATCCATTCAGTAATGATCCATTTTATCCAATTGTTAAGTTCACCTGCTTACCAAGTCCAATCTCAAAAAGCCTGTAGAGCGTTGAAAGTTGGATATCACTATGTCCATTTTCAATTCTTGAGATAAAGCTCTTTTTTGTTCCCGTCCGTTCTGCTAGTTGTTCCTGTGTTAGTTTCGCTTCTTTTCTAGCTTCGCGAATGATCTCACCAATAGCAAATGCCTTGGCTTTAATCTCAAAATTTGTTCGTTTTTCAGTTCCAATTTTACCGTATCGCTGGTCAAGGTGTTCGTCAAAAGTTGTTACATGCTCTTTCATTTTGATCTTTGTTTCAATTCAAAATATTCTTCTCTTACTTTCAAAGCCTTTTCAATCTCTTTTCTTGGTGTCTTTTGGGCTTTCTTTTGAAAACCATTGAAGAGTACCACCAAGTTACCTTCATCAAAACAACAGAAAACCCGGTAGATGTTGCTTTGGAATTCTATTCGGATCTCGTAGAGTCCATTAGTTCCTGCCAGGTGTTTAAAGAACTTTGAGGGAATCCGTTCGGCAATTCGAATCAAGAACAGCACTTGGTCAATTTTATTTTTCAGTTTATCATCTAGAGGTTCGAAAAAGTCTTTAAAATAGTGCTTGAAGAAAACAAGTTGCCTTTGTTTCGTTCTAAAAAGTTAACTAATAATGGAACATGAGAAAGGCCTAAAAAGTTTTCTAAAGATAGAGGTCGGGAGTAACTTCCAGTTTTCGATCCCAGGTTTCGGGCCAACGCCCAATAATCTTTTTGTGATTCCCTGGTATGAAAATCAAATCGTAAACGACACAAGGAGCTAGAACACAATAAAATACATGGCCAAAAAAAGCGCAGGTATCCTTCTCTACCGGTTCTTGGAAAAGCAGCTACAAGTTATGTTAGTACATCCCGGTGGCCCTTTTTTCGCTAAAAAAGACTTGGGCGCATGGTCCATCCCTAAAGGAGAGTTTACCGATGAAGACCCTTTGTTGGCTGCAAAACGGGAATTCCAGGAAGAAACGGGTATTAGCATTGAAGGAGAGTTTAAGCCATTAGATCCTGTCAAGCAAAAAGGGGGTAAGGAAGTCCACGCATGGGCCGTGGAAGGTGACCTTGATGTTACGCACATCCAAAGTAACACCTTTGAACTGGAGTGGCCACCTCGTACGGGTAAGTACCGGTCATTCCCCGAGGTAGACCGGGGCGAATGGTTCGATATACCCACCGCAAAGAAGAAGATCAATGCCGGTCAATTGGTGTTGATCGAACAGTTGGAGGCTATATTACGGTAAGTTCCTAACCCAGGTCCCCCAAATTGTATGAATCAATAAAATCTCCTAATTTTTGTTGCTTTACACGATATTGATGTACTTACATCATTAGTCTAAAACGCAACACTCATGATCATAAAATCCATAAAAACTTCCCTTTCAATATCCCTGTTCATAGGCATAAGTATGGGCTGCGAGACCGCAGTAACCACGAAAAGTGCCGACAATCCCGGGTATTCCGCCGAGGTAGAGGCAAGAATTGACCGGGTCATCAATAACCTGCAGGTAGGTACAGAATTTGATAATGTATACGAAAGTAAGTCATTGACCAGCCAGATGGAGAAATACCATACCCCGGGGGTGAGCATTGCCGTGATCAACGAAGGCACAGTGGAGTGGGCGAGGGGTTTTGGAAAGCGTGATGTGGAAAGTGGTGCTCCCGTGGATATTCATACACTTTTTGAGGCGGGCTCCGTTAGCAAACCTATTTTTGCCATGGCTGTCATGAAACTCAAAGAAAAGGGAGTGTTGGATCTTGATGAGGATGTCAATGAATACCTGCGATCTTGGAAAGTGCCTAAGAACGGGGACTGGCAGCCGAAGATCAGTTTGCGCCAATTATTAAGCCATACGGCCGGTTTGACTGTCCATGGGTTCCCCGGGTATTTGAAGTCCGAGCCTATCCCTACTGTGCCCCAAATTTTAAATGGAGAGCCCCCGGCAAATACCGGTCCGGTGAAAGTGAATATACTGCCAGGTACAACTTTGCGGTATTCCGGTGGGGGCACTACGGTAGCCCAACTGGCAGTGATGGACCACCTCGACCAATCTTTTCCAGCCATAATTCAAAAAGAACTGTTTGCACCCCTGGAACTTCAATACTCGACCTACCAGCAGCCCTTGCCCGATAGTTTGGAAAGCATAGCCTCAACGGCGTATCCTTACAAAGGAAAACCGATCAACGGCAGGTTTCATACCTATCCCGAGATGGCCGCGGCCGGGCTCTGGAGTAACCCCTCGGAACTAGCGACTTTATTGATAGAGGTTCAAAAAGCTTTGAAAGGAGAGTCGTCCCTGTTCCAAAAAGAAACCATTGAAGAAATGCTGACTCCTCAAAAAGTAGCGCAACAGGTTGGAATAGGTTTTTTCTTGGACCACCAAGGAGACTCCGCGAGGTTCGGTCACGGGGGATGGGATGAGGGCTTTGTGACACAGGTCACGGCATTTCAAACGCAAGGCAAGGGGGCTGTGATCATGGTCAATTCCAATGAAGGAAATAGCCTCTTGAGAGAGATCATGAGGGCAATTGCCATAGAATATAACTGGCCCGGTTATATGCCTGCTGCTACGGAGTATGTGCCTGTCGATATCAACGAGATCCAGGGCTTTCAAGGGATCTACGCTAGTACCAAGGGAAGTAAGTTCGAAATAGATTTGGCCAACGACGCTTTGACCTTACAATACGATAATCAAGATCCCATACCTTTACTCCGTACCGACGAAGGAGCCTATACCCATGATCAATTCAATTTTAACCTGACATTTGAGGAGGGAGTGTTACATTTTAACCAACGTGGCAGGACCGTGAAGTATATGAAAGAATAGGTAGAACCGGGTGTAATTTAAGTTTAACCTTGGTGTATGATAAATCATAAGATAAGGAACAGCTAGAAGCAGGAAATAACTTCTAACTTCGAACCCGGGAAAAATTGCTTTTGATGATCTAGGGATTGGTATTTTTAACTTTAATGGTGAAATTCAAGCAAAATCTTAAACAAAAGTAAAAATGTTCGGTCCCCTCGTTCCAGTAGAATGGTTGCGCGAAAATCTCAACGACCCGGGTTTGGTCATATTGGATGCCAGTCAAAAAGACAATAAAGCCGGGTTAACTTCTGAATTTGAAAACATCCAAATTGCAGGCGCCCGCTATTTCGACCTGGAGAATGACTTCAGTGACAAGAATAGTGACCTGCCCAATATGCTGCCCTCACCTGGTGCATTTGAACAAGCATGCCAAAAGCTCGGCATCAATAGCCAAAGTAAGATCGTTGTATATGACAGCCTTGGGGTCTATTCAAGCCCAAGGGTATGGTGGATGTTCAAAACGATGGGACATGATGAAGTGGCCGTGCTGGATGGCGGCCTCCCGGCTTGGGTACAAGAGGGAGGTAAGGTGGAGCCTCGCCAAGAAAAAACTTTTGAACGTGGCGATTTTAAGGCAAAACATAACCTGGCAGGTGTAAAAGACAAAGACGATATGATCAATAACCTGCACACAAAAACAGCCGTTGTCTTGGATGCCCGTTCTTATGGCAGGTTTAGCGGAGAAGCCCCGGAGCCGCGTGAAGGTTTACCCAGTGGACATATTCCCGGGTCTGTCAACCTTCCTTTTAAAAAGGTACTGGACGGTCACCACTACCGATCCAAAGGCGAACTGCAACAGCTGTTTAGTGAGCTGGATACAGGTGATAAACCTTTGATCTTTAGCTGTGGCTCGGGTTTGACGGCATGTATTACGTTGCTGGCCAGTGAAATGGTCATGGAAAACCCCAAGTCAGTGTACGACGGTTCATGGACAGAATGGGCACTGGCCGGGCACTTGCCAATAGAGCGAAAAAATCTCTAGTGAAATGATTTTTACGATTGCAACAGTTTTCCATTGAGCAATTAGCATTCCAGGTTATAATTTTTGAGCTTAATAAAGCTCAATTCCCCCCAAAAAAATCGTCCTTGTTTTCAACAAGGATGCCCGAGCATGGCGTTTGTAACGCCAGTTCGTACTTTCTAAATGCATTTCTACTTCCATTAAAAGTAACTCAAGAGCTATTTGACTGTTGATCATTGCGTTACAAACGCAGCTCTCGACCTATCCGCCTTTCAAAAAGCGGACAAGTTCGAAGTTTGAAAGTAACATAAGTTACTGACTTCGAGAGTATGCCCTCCTAGCTTTGTCTTCATAAACCAGGAGGAGTACTATGGAAAAAGCATTTTATAGCTTAACACTTTGCTTTTTGTTTATGGGTTCGGTGCTGAACGCCCAGCAAGTGATGCCCATAACAAAGGCTGAAGTGCTGGAAACCGTAGCCGGGCAAAACCGGTCGATCAAGATCAGCGAACAAGAACGCAAAGAAGCCCGGGCGGATTACCAGCAAACCAACGCAGTATTGTTACCCCACATCGGTATATCGTACACAGGTTTCACTACTACAAATCCACTGGCGGCTTTTGGAGCAAAATTGAACCAAGAGGTACTTACCTCGGAAGATTTCAACCCGGTCATTCTCAATGACCCGGACCGGACCACGAACTATGCAACGGTAGTGGAGATCCGCCAGCCGTTGATCAACCTGGACGGCTACTACCTACGAAAAGCCGCAGCCTCCAAAATGAGGGCGGCGGAGCTGCAAACAGTAAGGACCAAAGACCAACTCTTGTTCGAAGCGGAAACGTCCTACATGCAGCTACAGCTAGCGTATCGGTCCGTAGAAGTATTGCAAAAGGCACTGGAAACGGCCGAAGCTAACCAAAAATTGGCCAGTGATAAACACGAACAAGGCTATTTACAAAAGGCGGACCTCTTGGCAACGGAAGTCCGGCTACTAGGGGCACAAGATCAATTGCAAATAGCCCAAAGCCATGTAAAGAACTCCTCGGATCATTTGGCTCTTTTAATGGGAGAAGAAGATCCTGTCCTTCTAAAACCGGCTGACAGCCTTGTAGTCTCCAGCCTTATACCCGCAGCCATCACTGGTACCCCCGGGAACCGGGCCGATATACAAGCCATTCGCTTGGCCACCGAGGCACATGCAGCGGCCTACCAAGCCAATAAAATGTCCTTTTTGCCAAGCTTGAATGCTTTTGGGAGCTATCAATTGTATGATGATAACCTGGTGCAAGGAGAAGCCAGCGGCTATATGATCGGTGCGCAATTGAGTTGGAACCTGCTGGAAGGAACAAAACGAATAGGCAGTACCCAAAAAAGTAAGGCTGCCTATGAACGTTCGAAGCTTTATTACGATCAATATGTGTCGCAAACCCACTTTGAAGTGAATAAAGCCACGCGTAGGTTGTCGGACGCCCAGGGTAAACTTGAACGCTCAAAATTGGCCCGGGAACAGTCCCGGGAGTCACTGCGGATCCGCACCAACCGGTTTAAGGAGGGGTTGGAAAAAACTACCGACCTGCTGATGGCGGAGACACAATACGCTCAAAGAACGCTTGAGTATTATCAAGCCATTTTTGAATTGAATTATGCAAAAGCTTACCTCAAATTTTTAACCAAGGAATGAAAATGATGAGAAAATATAGTATCAAAGCCATACCTTTTATAATGTCGGCTCTACTCATAGGCTGCGGAGGTACAAAGGAACAGGCCGTGGAAGACAAGGAGCCTCCTATTTCGGTAAAAGTGGCTACCGTAGAAGCTAGCGATGGCCAACCGTTTATCAAGGCTAGTGGGAAAGTAGACGCTATACAAACTGCCGACCTGGGCACCCGGATGATGGGTTTCGTGGATAAGATCTATGTAAAGGTAGGGGATAAGGTAAAGAAGGGACAGGTGCTATTGGTGATCAACAATACCGACTTACAAGCTAAACTGGCCCGTGCCAATGCCGGGATAGCGGAAGCTAAAGCCGGTTTTACCCATGCAGAAAAAGACTACAACAGGTTCAAGAACCTACTGGCTGCCAATAGCGCCTCCCAGAAAGAAATGGACGATATGGCCACTAACTTCGAAATGGCCAAAGCTCGGCTGGAAGTGGCCCAACAAGTAAAGAATGAAGTCAATGCCCAGTTTTCTTATGCCAACATCCGCGCGCCTTTTAACGGGGTAGTGACCCACAGGTTCGTTGAGCCGGGAGACCTGGCCAGCCCGGGTACTACGTTGATCGCGTTAGAATCACCCGGGAGCTTCGAAGTGCATGCCAATGTCCCGGAAAATGAGATTTCACGTATCACCACGGGTAGCGAGGTGCGAGTCACAGTTAAATCCATTGGTGAGAGTATCGGTGGGCGTGTTGTGGAGGTAAGCTCATCAGCGATGGGTTCCAGCGGGCAATACTTAGTAAAAGTGGTATTGGCACATGACAGTAAAGAAATAAGGTCCGGGATGTTTGCCACGGTGGACTTTCCAGTACAGGTAGAAGCTGCCGATGGAGTTACGCTACTGCCCATGGAAGCGCTCATCGCCCGGGGGCAGCTCAGGGGAGTCTACACCGTAAGCCAAAGCAATACCGCTCTCCTTCGCTGGCTTAGGCTGGGCAGGACACACGGGGATAAGATCGAAGTATTGGCTGGGCTTTCGCCCGGGGAGACCTATGTGGTGGCCGCACAAGGAAAATTGTACAACGGCGCAAAGATCAGTATTCAATAACCCTAAGTTTTAAGCGATGAAAGAAGGACTAGCAGGAAAAATTGCCAAGGGGTTTATCCGCTCAAAACTCACCGTACTCCTTATGATCGTATTTATGATCATTGGTGTCTACAGTTCGTTTTTGATCCCGCGGGAAGAGGAACCGCAGATAGATGTGCCCATGGCCGATATCTTCGTTGGTTATCCCGGTGCCAGCCCAACGGAAGTGGAATCAAGGGTCATAAAACCGCTGGAAAAGCTGATCTCCAATATTCCAGGGGTAGAATACGTTTATTCCACCTCTATGAAGGAGCAGGGGATGGTCATTGTTCAATTCTACGTAGGGGAAGACATCGAACGATCCTTCGTAAAAATGTACAATGAGATCAACAAGCACATGGATATCATGCCCCAAGGCGTGACCATGCCCTTAGTAAAAACCCGGGCCATAGACGATGTGCCTGTGCTCGGCCTCACCCTTTGGAGCGAAACGTATGACGATTACCGCCTGCGTCAAATAGCAGAAGAGCTTACCAGTGAGATCGAAAAAGTGAACGATGTCTCTATTACGAAAGAAATAGGGGGGAGGAAACGGCAAGTCCGTGTGGTGTTGGACAAGGATAAGCTAGCAGCCAGTGGATTAGATTTTTTGTCAGTATCCGAAATGATCAGGGCCAATAACCAGCAATTAGATGCCGGTAGTTTCAATAAAAATGACCGGGAATTCTTGGTCAACACGGGTAAATTCCTCCAGGCCGTAGAGGATGTAGAGAATTTAGTGGTAGGTGTGGACGAGGGTCGGCCGGTGTACCTGCAGCAGGTGGCCACGATCATGGATGGCCCCGAACTGCCGAAGAATTATGTTTCACTAGGGTTTGGAAAAGCGAGTGAGAAATCTTCTGTGTATCACTCGGAATATCCCGCGGTGACCATTTCCGTGGCCAAACGAAAGGGAGCCGATGCCATGCAGATCGCAGATGTGATCCTAGGCAAGGTGGAGCGCCTGGAAACCAACTTGATCCCCGATGACGTCCACATAGAAGTGACAAGGAACTATGGCGAAACCGCCTCACAAAAAGTGTCTGAGCTACTAATGCACTTGGTAGGGGCTATTATAGCGGTAACTTTCGTAGTGATGCTGGCCATGGGCTGGCGGGGAGGGTTAGTAGTATTCCTTTCTGTACCTATCACTTTTGCACTCACTTTACTAAGCTACTATATGCTGGATTATACCCTTAACCGCATCACCCTGTTTGCCTTAGTATTTGTTACAGGGATCGTCGTGGACGATTCTATCATCATTGCCGAGAATATGCACCGGCATTTTAAAATGAAGCGGCTGCCTTTTAAGGATGCAGCGCTGTATGCAATTAATGAAGTTGGTAACCCTACAATATTGGCGACATTCACCGTGATTGCTTCGGTTCTGCCTATGGCCTTTGTCTCTGGCCTTATGGGGCCGTATATGTCCCCAATGCCTATCGGCGCGTCTATTGCCATGATCTTATCATTGTTTGTGGCCCTTACTATCACCCCCTTCTTGGGCTATTTATTCTTGCGAGAGAAAGACAAAAAGCAAAAAGATTCGAAGGGCAAAAAACTGGAAGACACCCGTATTTACAAATGGTATGAAAAATTAGAACGACCATTGATCGAAAGCAAAGCCAAACGATGGGTCTTTTTAGGCGCTACCATTTTTCTCTTAATGGGTTCATTGGTCATGTTTTTCACGAAATCTGTAGCAGTGAAAATGCTGCCTTTCGATAACAAGAACGAGTTCCAGGTGGTGATTGATATGCCGGAGGGTACTACCTTAGAACGCACCGCCGTAGTAGCCCAGGAGATCGCTCAATACCTCTCCTCCCGTCCCGAGGTGGTGCATTACCAAAGTTATGTAGGTACTTCCGCTCCCATTACCTTCAATGGGCTCGTACGGCACTATGACCTGCGTGGGGGTAGTAATATGGCGGACATCCAGGTGAACTTGGCCGATAAACATGACCGCGACGACCAAAGCCACGACATTGCCAAACGCCTGCGTCCGGGTATCCAAGCCATAGCGCAGCAATACAATGCGAATGTAAAGCTTGTAGAGGTCCCCCCTGGGCCACCGGTATTGTCCACCATTGTGGCCGAGATCTACGGCCCGGACTATGAGCAGCAAATGAAAGTAGCCGGTGATGTGAAGACACTCCTGGCCAACACGCAGGATGTGGTGGACATCGACTGGATGGTAGAAGACGACCAGGTCGAGTATGAATTCATCGTAGACAAAGAAAAAGCAATGCTATATGGTGTCGCTCCCCAGCAGGTTGTCCACACCATGCACATGGCCTTATCCGAAAGTGCGATCACCACGCTCTACCAGCAAGATGCTGCTGAACAGGTTGGGTTGATCTTAACGCTGGATGAAAAAGAAAAGTCCACCCTCAACGACATTACGCAGTTGCAAGTTCGCTCTCAAACAGGGGCGATGGTATCGATCGGTGACCTGGTGGATATCCAGGAACACATAAGGGCGAAGAACATCTACCGAAAAAACCAAAAACGAGTAGTGTATGTAATGTCCGATATGGCAGGTGACCTAGAAAGCCCGGTCTATGCCATCCTAGGGATGACGGATAAGTTGAGATCTATCAACCTGCCAGCGGGATACCGCCTAGATGAGCTTTACATCCAGCAGCCGGCACTGGAAGAGGACTATACGGTAAAGTGGGATGGCGAATGGCAGATCACGTTAGAGGTGTTCAGGGACCTTGGGATAGCATTTATTGGCGTGATCGTGATCATTTACATGCTGATCGTAGGCTGGTTCCAGGATTTTAAAGCGCCGATCGTGATGATGGTGGCTATACCACTTTCCATGGTGGGGATTGTGTTAGGACACTGGCTGCTAGGGGCTTTCTTCACGGCTACCTCGTTTATAGGAATGATCGCTCTCGCGGGGATTATGGTAAGAAACTCGGTCCTGCTCATCGATTTCATCAATTTAAGAGTATCCGAAGGGGCAGCATTGAAACAAGCTGTAATAGAGGCCGGGGCTGTGCGTACTACTCCCATCCTATTGACCGCCGGTACCGTAGTGATCGGGGCGTTTGTCATCCTTTTCGACCCTATTTTCCAAGGGCTGGCCATTTCTTTGATGGGCGGGAGCATAGCCTCTACGGTCCTGACCTTGCTGGTAGTACCCCTGGTGTATTATTTGATAGAACGTAAAAACCACAGCTAATATGAAATTGCTCATAGTCACCGCCGTCGCACAATTCCGGGACCAGGTCCACGAATTGTTTAAGAAGGCAAACATTGAAAGCTTCAGCGGTTCCGGCATTGATGGGTATAAAAGCTCCCCGGCATTGTTAAAGACTTCCAGTTGGTTTCCCGGTGAAGTTGGTGGGGTAGAATCACACCTGTTTTTTGCCTTTACTTCCGAAGAAAAGGTCGGTAGGCTGTTGCAACTGCTCACGGACTTTAACAAAGACCTGGAGACCGACAACCCCCTAAAGATGGTGGTGCTCCCGGTAGAAAAATATGTTTGAATGAAAAATTAACAAACCGATGAAAAATAGAATAGTAAGAGCCGTAGCCGGCACTTTTGTATTGATCAGCCTTATTTTAGCCATTACCGTTAATATCAATTGGCTTTGGTTCACTGCTTTTGTAGGTGCTAACCTGCTCCAATCTTCTATTACCAAGTGGTGCTTGATGGATACTATTTTGGATAAATTAAGTGTGAAGGATTAGATCTTGTAAAGTGTAATAATCCAAATTGTAGTCAAATAAGGCCGTAAGATAGGGCCTGGTGTAATTATCTTGGCCATACGATGAATTGCTTATTTAAATGAATTTAAGATTTATTAATTAAGTTAGTGCCTTAATTAAGTTTTTTGAAAAAAACTTAATTAATGGAAACCTTAATTAAAATTTTCATCGTTTGGTTAATTAATGAAAAACTTTACATCCGGCACTTACATCAATCAAGGTACTTACAAGAGTTTTCAGCCCAACAAAATTAACATCCCGTGGAAGATCGAGGATATGGAAGTGCTGAGTTTGTTGAGTCATGCCGATCGACAACTGGGCAGGCTGGATATGTACTCGGAGTATATTCCCAACATCGATCTTTTTATTAGCATGCACGTGCTGAAAGAGGCGACTCAATCCAGTAAAATTGAAGGGACAAAAACCAATATTGAAGAAGCACTACTGGATAGAGAAGATATTTCAGAAGAAAAGAGAGACGATTGGGAGGAGGTACAAAACTATATTACTGCGTTAAACGAAGCTATATCAAGCTTAAAGGAATTGCCTTTCTCTTCTAGGTTGATAAAACAAACGCACAAAACTTTGTTATCCGGCGTAAGGGGCAAGCATAAACTTCCCGGTGATTTTCGCACCAGTCAAAACTGGATTGGGGGTGCAAGCATATCCGACGCTACGTTTGTACCCCCGGTGCATTCATCCCTAGATGAGTATATGGGTGACCTGGAAAAGTTTGCGCACAACCAAGAGTTTTTCTTCCCTGCATTGCTGAAAATCGCCTTAATACATTACCAGTTTGAAACGATCCACCCGTTTTTAGATGGAAATGGTCGTGTAGGCAGGCTCATGATCACCTTGTACCTGGTCGAAAAAGGGATCTTAAAGATGCCTGTATTGTACCTTTCCGATTTTTTTGAGCGCAACAGGATGCTTTACTATGATAACTTAATGAGAGTCCGGGAAAAGAACGATATCCTACAGTGGTTCAAATTCTTCTTGGTAGGGGTTATTGAAACGGCAAAAAATGGGATTTTCACGTTCGATAAGATCTTAAAGCTTCAAAAGGACGTGGAAAATAAGGTACGGAAACTAAAAAGTCGCGCGAACAATGCGAACATCGTAGTCAGGCACCTGTATCAGCATCCCATTTTAGACGCTCAAAAAACTAAAGACCTTACAGGGCTTTCCTCTCCATCGGTCTACAAACTTCTTGAGGAATTAGAAAACCTCGATATACTTCAAGAGATGACTGGGGCTAAAAGAGGTAAAGTCTTTTTTTTCCAGGACTATATCAATCTTTTTCAATAGCTGTTGAAAATTTTTGGAGGTGAATAGCCGGGTACAAATAACTTCTAACAGGCCTGGTTTACAATAATTAATACTGTGCCAGGTATCTCATGACTACAATGTCGCAGGCTCGGAGAACCTGCCTATACATAAGCACGGGTTTGGAAAACCCGCGCTATTACGAGCTATTGCGGCTATTACGTCATTACTATTTTTAAGTTAAGAATAAGCGCTTATTCCTTGATTCCCCTTTGGGAATCAAGGGCTTAGGAACGCCTATTTACGGGTTAGAGCCATAAGCATCCATCGGACCTCAAAACCTAATTCCGCTTCTTGCCAGGGAGAGATTCCCTTTCAGCGTCCTTATCATACGTTGGCATTATCACCCAAAAAATGAACCATGATACGATCCATTTACCTTGTATGCTTGCTTTGTGTAGCCCGCATTACACTTGGATGGGCGCAAGCTGATCCCCGTTTAAACCCCGATATCGATAAGCCCCGGCCTATACCTCTGGCTGATGAGGTGTTTATGGAAAACATGACATGGATGGAAGTGAGAGATGCCATCCGTGATGGGAAAACTACTGCCATCATTGCCACGGGTGGCTTGGAAATGAATGGCCCTTACCTGGTGACAGGTAAACACAACATTGTTTGTAAAGTGCTAAGTGAGCGCATAGCCCGGTCGCTTGGCAATGCCTTAGTAGCTACGGTAGTGCCTTATGTGCCGGAAGGTGATTTTGAAAAAGTGGATGGGCATTTGAGGTACCCGGGTACCATAGGAGTGTCACCAGCTACTTTCCATGCCTTGCTGGTAGATATTGCCACGAGTTTGAAGCTGACAGGCTTCAAAAACATCGTGCTTATCGGGGACAGTGGAGGTAATAGGGATGGGATGGAAGCCGTGGCTAACGAACTTTCGAAAGCTTGGGGACCAGGCACCGGCATTTACCACATCCCGGAGTTTTATGAAAACAAAGGACTAAAGGTATGGCTGAAAAACAACGGTGTCCAGGAAGTATCAGAAGGTATCCATGATTCCTTCCGCTACACGGCTATGATGATGCTGGCCGACCCGGAATATGTAAGAGCCAGCGCCCGTCAAGCGGCTGGCTTATTCTCTATCAACGGGGTGCCACTAGCGCCTGTCGAAGAAACCTTGAAAATCGCTAACGAATTGGCGGATTTCCAGGTATCCAATACCGTGAAAGCCATTAAAAACAGGCTAAAGAAGTAGATCATGCGTCATCTACAAGCCAAAACAGGTCTCCCACCTCCATATTGAAATACCGGGCCAGTTTTAAAGCTAATTCTACGGAAGGAACAAATTTGTTATTTTCAAGAGAATAGATTGTTTGTCGCGTTACCTTCATTTCTTTGGCCAGGTCAAATTGAGAGATTTTTAGTCGTGCCCGTTCAACTCGGATATTATTATCGATCGATCCCATGTTAAATTTGTTTGTCTTTTTGTAAAGTTTTCTTAACATTAAGACGAGTATTTTTTACAAAGGTTTCCTTTTAAGAGAAATTTTTATCGAAACTATATATTGGGAGGTGTGCTGGTCCAAGTTGCTAGGGTTGATTTTGTTCATTTCCATAAACGGCCGTCTTTACACCAGATAATTTCTTTTATTTGGGCATGGAAAATTCTTCCCTTCAGCAGGGCCAAACCCAGGGGAAATGGTACCAGCGTGTTCCCCACGCGGTGACCATGCTCTTTGGTATTATTGTGCTGGTTACCGTGCTCACCTACCTTCTCCCTGCTGGCTCTTACGACAGGGTCACTGTCGATGGGCGAGAAAGAGTGGTCCCGGGATCGTATACACTGCTTCCCTCATCGCCTGTAGGGCTGTTAGATATGTTCAAAGCGATTCCATTGGGTTTCAAAGCGGCCGCGGAGATCATCTTTATCGTACTGGCCGGGGGGATCATGTTCGGGATCATGGAAAAATCAAAAGCCGTGGAAAACACAGTCGGTGCCTTGGTGAAAAAACTCGGCCTGGAGAGAAAATATCTCGTGGTAGTGATCATGACCTTTGTTTATGGGGCACTAGGTATTACCATAGGCTATGAAAATAATATTGCCATGGTGCCCGTAGCGGCCGTGCTTAGCTTGGCCCTAGGCGGAGACCTTGTACTAGCTGCCGGGATATCCGTAGGGGCCATGACGATAGGGTTCGGGCTTTCCCCGATCAATCCTTACACGGTCGGTACCGGGCATAAGATTGCCGAACTGCCCCTCTTTTCCGGCGCTGGGCTCAGAAGTGTATTGTGTTTTGCAGGCCTTTGCATCATGGCTTGGTATAATGTTCGTTATTTTAAAAGAATAAGTCGTGACCGTACCCACGGGCTGGGCGCAGGACTGAATGAAGCCGGTATATCGCTATCAAAGCCCATCCAGGCCTATAGCATGACCCTAAACAACTGGCTGGTGATACTGGTTTTTATGACAGGATTAGGGGTATCGTTGTATGGGATCTTTGTTTACCATTGGTATATCAATGAGTTGTCCTCGATTTTCCTGATGGTGGCCTTGGCCAGTGCACTTATATCCCGTATGAGTGCCACTAGTATCAGTGAAGGTATCTTGGAAGCTATTGGAAAAGCTGCCCCGGGGGCATTTATGGTGGGATATGCCACTTCTATTAAAGTGTTAATGGAAACGGGTAATATTAGTGATACCATTTCGTACCATCTCTCAAGGCTTTTGGAGGGGCTCCCACTTTACGCGTCGGCCATAGGGATGTCGGTGGCGCAGTGTGTGATCAACCTTTTTATCCCTTCCGGTAGTGGGCAAGCGCTGGCAACTTTACCCGTGATGATCCCTTTAGGTGAAGTGTTAGGCCTCACAAGGCAAACCACTATCTTGGCTTTCCAGGTGGGGGACGGTGTTACAAATTTGATAAATCCCACGTTAGGGGGCCTTATTGCCATGCTGAGCATGTGCCGGGTACCGTTGGATCGATGGCTAAAGTTTATTTTTCCCATCCTGGTAGCTATACTGGCCATGGCTTGGGTAATGCTGATCGTAGCCGTGGCCATAGGATATGAATGAGCTATAAAAGTGATAGAAAATGGATAAAAAACTGGACGCAGGGCAAATTTTGACCCAATTGGTATCTTACCCCGTCTTCGGCGGAGATAGTAACCTAAGTATCATAGGATGGATCAAAGAATACATCGAAAGTTTTGGGGTAACTACCACCGAGGTTCCAAACGAGGACCGGACAAAGGTCTCTTTACATTGTAGAATTGGCCCTGCGGTGGATGGCGGGGTGATCCTTTCCGGCCATACCGACGTGGTACCTGTAGACGGGCAAGATTGGGATACCGACCCTTTTGTTTTGACTGATAAAGGAGATGGAAGGCTATACGGCCGTGGCTCATGTGATATGAAAGGGTTCATAGCCTGCTGCTTGGCAACCCTCCCGGAAATGGTCCAGGCATCGTTACAGGAACCGATCTATTTTGCTTTTTCTTACGATGAGGAGATCGGGTGCCTTGCCGGCCCTGGCCTAGTCCAACACATCCGGGCTACCTACACCGAGCGGCCGAAATATGCGATCATTGGAGAACCTTCACTCATGCAGCCTATCGTGGGGCAGAAGGGCATTTGTGTATTGGAGACCCACGTAAACGGTTCTGCCGGGCACAGCAGCCGGATACGCCAGGAGGTAAGTGCTATCCATGAAATGGCCCGGCTTATTTTATGGCTTGAAAACAAAATGAATGACCTAGTTCAGAAGGGGCAGGTCGATGACCGCTTTGACCCTCCACACTCTTCTCTCCACGTGGGGAAAGTACACGGGGGGATTGCGCCCAACGTGATCGCCGATAAAGCTTCATTTTGGTGGGATGTGAGGGCTATCCCCAAAGATGATTTGAATGGCATTATCCAAGAGTTCAAAGACTATTGCGCGATACGAGAGAAAGAATTAAAGCCAAAATTTGCTGGCTTTAAAATTGAAGTTTTGCAGCATCATCCCCCGGTGCCACCACTGGACACCGCCATGGACGAAGAGGTTGTCACTTTAGTACAAAAAATTTCGGGTAATGATGAGGTAGGCACAGTATCTTATGCCGCCGAGGCGGGTCAGTTCGCAGAAGGTGGTTTTGAAAGTATTATCTGCGGGCCGGGGTCCATCGCCCAGGCGCATAGGGCGAATGAATTTATTGAAAAAGAACAGTTAAAAAAGGGCGTGGGAATGATCCAAAAACTGGTAAAAGAGCTGGCTGGAAACTAAACGCAACCTTGCTTAAAAACCTTATTTTCCAGGTAGTACATACACTCTGCCTTGTGGTCGACTTATTCTTACTTCTTGGACAATAAGGGGAGCTAGTTCTATTACTCAATGCTTAATTTATAAATCTATTAACTAATTTTTCTAACCTTACTGGGAGTAGAAAGCCCTATCGCAAGCCTATGAAAGCCGTTATTTTCGATATGGATGGAGTATTGATAGACTCAGAGCCTTTTTGGAAGGAGGCTGAAAAACAGGTATTTTCGTCGGTGGGGGTAAAAGTGACCCATGAGCTTTCCCAGGTCACCGCAGGTATGACTACCGCAGAAGTTACTCAATTTTGGTATGACCATAAACCTTGGCGCGGCAAGTCGCTGGAGGAAGTAGAAAAAGAAGTAGTAGATTTGGTAGAGCAGCTCATAATGCACCACGGGAAGGCAATGCCTGGTGTTTTTGAAACCCTGGCGTTTTCCAAGAAAGAAAATTTCAAGGTCGGTCTGGCCACCAACTCTCCCTTTCGGTTGGTGTCTGTAGTATTGGAAAGGATCGGGATCACCGAATTTTTTGACGTTACCTGTTCTTCGGAATACGAACCCCGGGGGAAGCCCCATCCCGCCGTTTATGAGACCACTGCAAAAAGACTGGAAGTAGCCCCCGCGCAGTGTATTGTTTTCGAAGATTCTACATCGGGGATCAAGGCGGCAAAAGTAGCGGGGATGAAAACGGTGGCCGTACCCCCGAAGAAAGACTACCATCATCAAAAATATGACCTCGCTGATATCAAGTTATATGAACTTGGCGCTTTTGGACGCGTGCATTTAGAGTATTTAGTCTAGGACTACTTTGTCAGATTTAAGTGATTGACAATGAGTGTTTTGTTTTCAAGCCTATTGCAGCGAGTTGGAAAGGATGGGTGATCCACATCCTGTTCTAAATCCATCCAAGACCCATACCTAAGAACGTCATTCCTTACTTTCTACCCTCGTCATTCCCTTTCACACCGTCATTCCTTGCGGGCTTGGTGCTGGAATGCGCGTGACAAGGAATCTACGAAGTCGTGAAACGAAAACCCGGTGCATTCGCAAAGAGAACGTTCACGTCCAGCGACACAGCAGATTCCTGCTCTCGCGCATCGCTCACCCTGCAAGGCTGGCAGGAATGACGATGAAGAAGGTTTTTTTCGTTTTTGATGAGGATATCCAACGGGCTCCTTTATCATTAAATCCCTGTCTATCCAATAATTGAATGTGACAAAGTAAAACTAGTGTTAAGTTAAGTGTAATTGGACGTTTAGCTGTTTTTGCTGAGAGCTGCCTAACCCACAAATATAATGTAGCAGGTGTCCTGTCGTTGTTTAACATGTGATAATAAGGACCCTGAAGGAGATGGGAAGTGTTATCCGGCTTTGTTTCTTAAGCTTTAAAGGTACTCTGCAAACAGCAGTATTTCGTGAATCCATTCAGAACCTGGCCCTTATGAAAATAAAAAGGCCCATTGATGCTAATAGAGGAGCCGTGGAAACACTTCCAAGTGTCTTAATGTGCTAAAGCTTAAAATACAGTATCTCCAAAAGTGTGTTTTTTGTGTCGAATTTTATCAGTATTTCCCCTCCAGGTGAATAAAAGTTATTGTAACTAACGGAATTCTTCTCGTTACCTGTCGCTTGTTTTTTAATATAATCTTCGGATTTTAGCTGGAGAGAGGAGTGCTGTAGGATGGGATTGAAAGAAACTCTTTCTTTTTCCTTTATAACGACATCCTTCACCGCTCCTTTTGGCGTTATCTCGTATGAAAAAAGAGTGCTGGGCACGTGTATTGAAAAGTTGAGGGTTTCATCCGTGAGTACTTTTAGATTTATCCGTCGTTCATAAGGCTTGCGATGAACTTTAAATTGCTTATTTTCAAGTAGTTCACTTACGTCTTTACGAACTGTTTGCCAAATGAGGTCGCCTTTCAAATCAAACCTATAAACGTAAAAACCATCGTACACGGGTCCCACGATTTTGAATGGCTTGGGTCCTAGTAGTCCGTACGTGTAGAAATAATTATGTTCACTATCCAGGTGCCAGTATCCAAAGGCCCCGGGAAGTAACGGTGTTGATCCGAAAGTAGTTGTATTGGGTGACCCTGGTTGTGCCCGCATGGACGTGGCCCCTGTTCCCGGACCAACGTAAGTTGTCCACATGGAACTCTCTCCAAAGGCCATGTCTGCTATATTTTTCCATGGTGGACGAGGTAGGGCAATAGCCTTAGCTGGCCGGTTATATTTACCTGGTAATGAAAAATTGATCGATATAGGGTCAGCAGTTTCTGCCCGTTCATTAAAAGGCAGGATTATAGCGTAATTCTCACCGTTTTTTTTGTTATACCGTTGTGCTACCAAATATTTCGTGTTTTGGGTTTGTCCTAAAAATTGCCAAAAGCTAGCATCATTGAGCTCCTTTAATGGGGGAAGCTTAAAATAAAACTGTTCCCATTTTAAAGAAGTATGTTCAAAACGGTTCAGGATGAGTCGCTCTCCTGCTTTTTTCTTTTCATGATTTTCCCACCCGTTCTCGGAGACCAGGTAATAGAGGTAGTCATCATCGCAAAAAACAGCTTGGAGCCCTTTCCCAAATTCTTTACGCCCGGCTATTTCCATTTTTTCCAGTTGACCGTCCAGGGTCACTTGGTGAATATGATGGGTTTTATTATTGAATCCCATTGTTCCCCCAGCTGCATCCCCTTTTATTTCAAGGACATAGGTAGTACGTTTTGACGGTGACGTGACCATTAAAGTAGCCCTTTGCCCATAATGATTTTCAATTGATCTCTCCCATTGTCGTTCAGCTTTAGCGTTATAATACACCAAACGACCTGTCTTTGCCTTACCCGGTAATAAAAAATCGGTAAGTATTAAAACCCCTTCCTCCTGCAGGTGAATGGTCTCCTTCGGATACTCTCCCTTTTCTAGCTTCAACTCACTTTTCTTATCCTGGGCGCGCAGCGAGATGATGGACAAGAATGCGAAAATGAAGGCTAAATAAGCTTTTTTTACACTGCCCGGCAGAAGTAGCTTAGGTTGCTTTGTAAACATAAGTTTTGCTTTATTGGAATGTCATCCAAAATTGATGAGTTATTCTCTTTTCATTATGTTGAGCTTCAACGATTGGTGTAAAGCGTTAGTTGGCTCATGTTTAATTGATAATCTCAATAAACTCTTTTCAATACATATATACTACTGGGTTATTATATGGAATGTAACCGGCATTTTTTAAAAATATTTCATGACCCCAACCGTGAGGCCCTAGATGTTGCCTGTAATGAGAGAATGTTTGGAACGCGGGATAAAATAGGAGGTAGAGCAAATTCACCGGGTCCAGTCTAAGACCAGTCAGCAACGTGGACGATTAGCTGTTTTTGCCAATCCTGTCCTTAAAGTCGGCAGTTGGCAAAGGGCAATCGGCAACCCTATTTTTTTGCCTACTGCTGACTCATCTAAAGCCTATCAATACCGCAAACACAGATCATTATGTAACCTAACCGTCAGTTAACATGTGACTGAACACTCGTGCTCTCACTCCGTTTTCAATGCCACCTGGTAATATGATTGGTACAATAATTGTTTTTATTCATTCAAGCCCTATACCCCTGCCTAACTAACTGTCTACTACTATGAAAACTGTGCTCATTTCACTACTCTTATGCCTTGCTGCGTATACTGAAAATTTTGCTCAAAAGGTAAACGGTATATCCTTGGATAGCTTGGATGCCGAATACATCCAGGTCTGGCCCCTGCCTTTCCGAAATCGACAAATTCAAATAGCCATTGACTATGGACAGTACAATGTAGCTTTTACCCCGTTAGATCGAAGGCTTGTGGATGACAGTGGGCGTCGATTAGGGTTAAATTCTATGATGGATGCGCTCAATCTATTCAGTAGGTACGGTTATGAACTGGCGGAGGTTTATGTGATCTCCGAGAGTTCCACACATTACATTCTTAGGAAAAAAGATGACGAGCGGGATTTTGCCCGTAAGAGTTACTGACCATAGTGTTGTGTCACACCTCGACTAGCGTTCAAACTATTTTTTTTCGGTCTCGTTCCCAAAGTCGGCGATCGGCAACCCTCTTTTTTTGCCTATTGCCGACTGATCAATACTTCAAACAGCTCATACTGTACCCAATACGTCATTTAAGATTTAACTCTAGGACTACTTTTTCAGATTTAAGTCATTGATAATTAGTATTTTATTTTCAAACCTATTGCCAGGGAGTTGCAAAGGATGGGTGATCCACCTCCTGTTCTAAATCCATCGCAAACCCATACTAAGTACCATCATCCTTACTTTCCAACATCGTCATTCCCTTGCAGCTTGTGCGTTGGGCTAGGCGTGACAAGGAATCTGCGAAGTCGTAAAACGAAAACCCAGTACATTCAAAAGAAGGTTCACGTTCAACGACACAGCAGATTCCTGCTCTCGCACGTCACTCACCCTGCAAGGCCGACAGGAATGATGATAAAGAGGTTTTTTTCGTTTTTGATGAGGATACTCAACGGGCTTCATTATCATTAAATCCCTGACTATCAAGTAATTGGATGTAACAAAGTAAAACTAATCCAACCCTGTAGCTGGCAAGGAGATAGACAATAAGTTCATGTGAGCGTACTCACATGATGCTGTCAGAACACGTTTTTATGAGCTTCCTTGTCTTAATGAGAAGGTCAAAAGCCATACTCGAATGACAACTTGGGCATGGCCCCCTCTTCATAAGTAAAATGAATTTTAGCAGGTCTCCGGTCAACATACCGGTCCAATGTGAGTGGAAGGGTGAGCCCGGATTGTCTTGCTGTCAGTCTTTCATCTCCAAAAAGGTATATTTCTGTGAAAAGCTGTAAATATTCTAGCGAACTCGGTGGCATCTCCAACGTGGTTGTGCTTCCTTCGGGTGGCACCTTTTTGAAGTCTAGGTCATAGGCTGTGCCTAGTAATAGTTTTTCGGCAGTATCCGGGCGAAGTGTGTCATAAGACCCTACCAAGTAGACATCTAAGGTAATTCTTTGTGGAATAAATGTACCTCCAGGGGTAAGAAAGCGGCTTAGATTCCTCGTGATAGGTACTTGGCATTCATTGTTAAGCCCTACCTGCATTGTTTCTGATATAATTATGTGAAAATTGTGAGGAAATGAAATAGTGGGATCTGTAGCATCGGTCAGCCTTATTTCCTCTAAGTATGCCGTGATACGACATTTTTCATAAAGTTTTAAAACGGCATGGTAAGAGACCGGTTCAATTTCAATAAAAGTGAATGCCAGTTGGTCCGGGGAGTAAAGCGCTGTAAACGGAGTCAGTAGGGTAGCATAAGGACCACAGCCTGCATACAGGATGCGTACTTGGTCATATTTTTTGATATAGTTGAGAATTGCCAAATGTATGCCCCGCAAAAAATGAGTGGTCCTGGCCAAGTCCTTTACACAATGTGCCGCTTGGGCTGGGGTGACCACTTTTCCTCGTGAAGTATTACGCATGGTGTCATAGGTAAGGTCACCTGCAAATACATTGGTATATTGACTCCAAGCAGCATAGAGCTGTTCTATCCCACTGCTGATTTTAAGGAAATCGTCTTTCCCATAAAGAATATTTTCTAAGGCTGATTTCATGTGGGCTGGGTCCATGGTAGTTTATTTAACGATCGCGATCTTGTTAAAACTTGTAATTGAAGTACAAAATATCCTTTTTACAAAGCTGCGCCACTTTCTCCATGGTTTCTTGATCGTAAAAGTCCTTGTACTTGGGCTTTGATACGTCATTTAATTTGGGTATAGAAGGAATGGGTATAGACAGGAGCCGAAATATCCTTCTTACCTCGTATTCAAATTGCTCAAACCTACCTACTTCATCGGGTAAGAATAGGTCGTTTTGATCGGTTAAATAATCTAATTGATTGCAAAGGAACTTCTCGTTTACCGGTGCTTCTTTGTTTTCTTCTAATAGTTCATCTAAAAACCTATTAAAACCATTGTCTTGTTGTATAGCGTGTTGATGTAAATAAAAGTACCAGGACAATAGGCGATCCCAAGGGTTCCTGGCAAAGGTAAATATGAAAATATTCTCCCTGTGCATGGGGATCTTTACCGAGGGTAATTCTCCATGTATGACTTGTGTGGGGCTATAACCGCTTTGGCGTAGTAATTGGGTTATAGTAGTGCCGCCAGTCCTATGGATATGGAGGAATATCACTTTCTTTTCCTGGTCGTTGTTGGGTGATTCATTGGGATGGGGAGGCGACTGTTCTACTTTTTCACTTGGCTTGTACAAATTGTGGGCTAAAGTAGTAGCCGAAGGAGTGCCCATAGCGACCAGGGTATTAAAAATGTCTGACTTTTCCGCGGCTGAAAATTGATTACCAGGGTTGGGCCCAGGTTCGTTGAAGGATAAAATACCCTCCCGTTCAAATAATTCTTTGAGCCATTCATTCACCTTTAGGTCTATTACCAAGTGTACCCTATCACAGGTCCCTTTGTTTTCTATGTAATGTGGCAGGCAGAATTCTGCAAACCAGCATTCACCCGGTAGCATCTTGACCCTGCTATCATCTATGATAAATTTAACGAGGTCATTCGTAGTGATGGGGATATGAATGCGTGCCAGCCCGTTCCAATAGGATAAGTCCGGATCTTTGTGCTTTTTGATGACGGAACCAGCCGTAAGCTTCAAAAGCCTGGCCGAGGTTACCTCGCAGCGAAAGTAATTGAGAATATGACGGACATAGGGCAGCTTTTCCAGCAGCGGGGTATCTTCGTAAACCGTATCGTTGTCACCAGGATTAAGTAAATGATTGTACTTTTTGGGAATCCTAAGGCCCAACCCGCTCCACTCTCCTTGGTAGTAATCGGTATTGAAATGGTCTACCCAGTCTTGGTCCGCACTCGCCAGGTCTTGTTCCAGTTTTTCTTTGTCGAATTGCCATGAGAATTTATGAGAGCTTTTCATTTTATTACTTCTTATTGCTTGATTTTGAATAATTGATTCGTGGGTATCCTTATCGCTAGGTTAATACGGTCCCTGCCTTTGTCCCCATGCCGGCTAACCGTTGACCGCTAAAAAATCCTTCTGGCATGGATATCATATTTAAACGTATATAGGATTGCCCATGACAGGTGACGAAAATACCCTGCTCCGGGCTTGCATGGACGATCATGCCCGGTATGGGAGGCGATTGATCGGGAGGCAGATCTACATCGGCTATACTGACTTCCAGGATATGGAGCGGGTGATCCAGGATGTAAGCTCTTGCTCCACCATACTTTGGATTACATGCATTGACCAATTGTATGATCTCCTGGGCATTCATTACGTTCCATTTAACCGCCAGGTCATCTTCACTCGGGACGGGGTTGTACACTGCTTTTGTTTCATTTTGGTCCCTGGGCGTAACTTTTCCTTCTAGTACTTCCAATATGGTGGGCACACTGAGCATGCTGAGCCGGTTCATCAGCATACCATAGCTTTCACCAGGCAGTATATCAAATCCTTTCTCTTTGAGTACTTTCCCGGCATCCAAATGGTTGGATAGCTCATGGATAGCCACATAAGCGATCGGTTTGCCCTTCCTTATGGTCCAAAAAACAGGATCTGGTCCCCGGTTTTCAGGAAGGGGACCAAAGTGGATGTTGAAGGCTGCAAGGTTTAGGGGTGTATCTATTTTTTGTGGGTATCCCATCACCAACAATAGGTCAGCGTCAGCCGAGATCCCCAGTTCTTGGGGGCGAGTGGCGTATGTGATGGGGACGCCGGGTGCATTTTGGCGTACACTTTCCTCCAATATGGCATGCGTTTGTGGCAGTATGACCTGGGCAAGGCGTCTATCTGTGGCAAGCTGCTTCAATAAAGGTGCCGATGCTATGGACGCCGTTGCTACAGTGATCTTGCTGTATAATGACATTTGTTATTATTTTATTTATTACTTAATTAGGTAAATAAGGATAAATTAATCTATAAAAAATATATCTTTCTTAAATAATTCTATAATTGCTATAATTTTGATCTCCAGATGTCAAGACCGATAAAGATTGGATTTTTATGCCCTTTTTCTACGATATACCCTCGCCTGGGAAAGGATATGATGGAAGGCATTTTAACGGGTATCCATAGTAAATTAAGACCTCATTTCCAGCTCCTCCCGGAGTTCGTACACCAAGGTCAGCCGTCTGCTATTAAGCCTGCATTGGAGAAACTTATTCACTTCCATGATGTCGACGTGGTTTCCGGGCTTGTTGGGTACAGGGCCATGGCGGAGTTTGTCCCTACGATAGAGCGTGCCAGGAAGCTGGCGTTGTTTGCGGATATGGGAGAGTATTTACCTTTCCTGTTCCATACTTCGGACTATATTTTTTTTAATAGCTTTCAATATTGGCAAGCAGAATTTGCCCTGGGGAATTGGGCGCAGGGTGAGTTTGGAGGAAAAGGCAGTATATTTATGCCAGTATACGACGCCGGGTATCATATGCACAGTGCTTTTAGGCAAGGCGTGCTGGCTTGTGAAAATGTGGCCATAGAATATGCCGTAATGGCCCCGACTGACCCTGCTCAACCCATGCAGCTTACGGGCATGATCAAGGAATACCTGGCCAAATTTGAGAAGGAGCGCCCGGGTTATTTGCACGTCTTATTTTGTGGTAGCGAGGCACAAGAGTTTATTCAATTATACTATGACGAAGGCCTTCACCGTGAGGTGCCCTTAATTGTATCGCCACATATGGCCTCTTATGAGATACTTGAACCTTTCAGGCACATGGAAATGAGCTTTTATTCGGCTTCTATGTGGGATTATGCTACGGATGATCCGCATAATAACCGCTTTAAACTCCAATATGCATCTCATTCAGGAGGGATGCCGACTCCTTTTTCTTTATTAGGATATGAAATAGGGCTGGCCTTAGAAATGTTGTATCCGTCCTTGAAGGCCGGGGAGTACGCCGTAGCGAGGAAGTTGTTAAAAAAAGAAAAGATCATATCACCCAGGGGCGAGCGCACTTTTTATTTGGATTCTAATTATGCCAATCCCACGATAGCTATCGAAAAAGTAATACTAGGAGGAGGGCAAATTCGTAAAATGACAATACAAGAGGGTAAGGCACTGCCCTATAACCATTTTATCTATGAAGAAATACACCGGGAAAATATTTCTGGGTGGCTCAATTCTTACCTATGTGTTTGATTATTAGGCTCTTACGTGTAAAGGTCCTAGGGTGAAGCTATAAAATATCAAAGACTAGGACAATATTTTGTTTGAAATATGATAAATATATGCTAATATTAAATTATACTTTTAAAACAAGTTGATTATGGATTCTTTCTTGGGCCTTATTTACCTTTCTGCTTTAAGCTTCGTACCCAGGCAATTTGCGTTCTGTAGTGGACAAATCATTCCTGTAACTTCAAATAGTGCGTTGTTTGCCCTGCTGGGGACCAATTTTGGAGGTAATGGCAGGACTACTTTTGGGATACCGGATTTTAGAGGTAGGGTGCCGGTGGGTAGCGATGATATGGGCGTGGGACCAGGGTTGACTCCAGGGGTAAGCACATTCAATCTAGGCACACGTTTTGGATTCGAAAAAGTTATGCTTTCCATTAGCGAAATACCCGCTCATAATCATGGTGCCATTTTTTCAGGAACAGGGGGTTCCGGGGCGGATGCGGTAAGTCTCAGTACAGCTGCGGCAGTACGCGAGATTCCTCAAAACGGGGATGTACCTGCAGTCGCTAATTTTGGTTCCGGTCTTGGCGTTACGAATGTAAAATCTTTTGGTCCTGATAGCAGTACCGTTAATGGGCAAGTCATTAGCACAGGTGGTACTCCAGCTGGAAGTGTTACAGTAGACATGACAGGAGGCAGTGAAAGTCACTATAATATCCAACCGTCACAAGCAATTAATTATATCATAGCTGTAGAAGGAATTTTCCCTTCCAGAAACTGACCTTAAAAGGAGGTACTGCGAGGATCGTCATGCTGTAAATGATACGCATTTAGTGTTACGAGTAAGTGCTGCTTTGCGCAGAGCTGTTTGTAACTTAAGGTTTTTATATTTTTGTCTATACTATTGTATAGTCGAATAACAAATTTAATATACATTTTTTCAATGCTCGTCATGCATTAAAACCAGGCATCTCCCAGGTGCCTTCCTTTATTGCTACGTTACAGGGCAAAACAATACTACCCGAGATCTTACCCTCATGCATCCAGGTGCCATAGACGATTGGTTTATGGATGCTATCATAAATCACTGTAAACTAGGTTATTACTAATGAATTGTAAGATCCAGCGAATAAGTAAAACTAATCGCCTCACAACATCACTTTACTATTTTTCAGTTTTTTTTGCCACCCTAGCTTTTTCTTATCCTGTAAAAGCTCAATGTTCTTTTGATTCGAATGACGGGGGTACAATAACTGATGCTAATTTTTCTGGTACTTCTTCCCCTGTTGCCATCTCGGGGCTTGGACAAAGTTTCGAGGCTTGCGGTTCAGGTACTTTAAATAGTATAAGTGTTTTTTCATTAAATACGGCTTCAGGTGTTACCATTACAGTTTATGAAGGGGCCGGGAATGGTGGAACCCTATTGGGGACAATTACAGGGGGCTCGGTTACGGCAGCAACTGCCTCGATTAACGAAAGAAGTCTCATAGATGTATCCAGTGCAGGGATCAGTGTGACTTCGGGAAATACCTATACCTTTTATTTCTCGGGGACTTCCTTTACCACGCGTGTATCAAACAGTAGTATTTATGCCGGTGGCATCGCGTATTCTGGAGCTACGGGATTCACTGTCAATGACTTTTTGTTTTCGATTGATATTACTTCCGGCGCGGTGACTCCCGAAGTGACGCTGTCGACTTCTCCCGCTGCAATAGCGGAAAATGGCGGCACGGCTACTTTGACTGCTACCTTATCCGTAGCACCCGGCGCCGATGAGACCATTACCTTAAACTATACCGGCTCGGCTGCAAATGGCACAGATTATTCAGGCAGTACTACCATCACCATTCTCTCCGGGGCTACTACCGGTACCACTACCATTACAGGGATTGATGACAACGATGATGATGATGCCGAAACGATAATAGCTACCATCACCGGGACTTCCACAGCTACCATAGGCAGCCCGAATTCAGCTACTATCACTATTAATGACGACGACCCAGTACCGGAACTCACCATCGCCGATGTGACATTGAACGAGGGCCTCGCGGGTACTACTAATTTTGACTTTACCATAAGCCTGAACCGGGTAACTACGCAAACGGTCACGGTAAATTATTCAACAGCAGATGGTACGGCTATTGCCGGCGTTGATTATACCCCAGTGACTAACCAGGCCGTCACTATACTGCCCGGTAACCTTAGCGGAACCGCTACTGTAGCAGTGGATGGTGAGACCCTGGATGAACTTGATGAAACTTTTACCATTACGCTTTCGAGCCCGGCAAACGCTACTTTAGGTACACCTTCATCCGCTACGGGCACCATTACCAATGATGATACCGCCTTTCAGCCAGAATTGGTATTTTCCCGGCAGGCTTCTGCTGTGAATGAAGGAAATGATGTCTACTTAATTTATGAGCTAGACGCTGCGTCAGGGAGAACAACAAGCTTTACCGTACAGGCCACCGGGGGCAGTGCTACCTTAAATACAGATTATACCTTTATACAAACCGCCGCCATTACACAAGGTGACACAAAAGATAGTATACGGATAGTGGCAGCGAATGACACATTTGTTGAAGGGCCGGAAAACTTCACGATTGACCTGCTTTCGATCGATGGGCTGGTAGACAATACCTCTCCACAGACTTTTACCCTCAATGATACCGATGCAGCTACAGTGTCCATTGCGGATGTAACTGCTACAGAAGGAGATGCGGGGACACAAAGCTTTACCTTTACCGTCACAGCAAATACCGGGGTGAATACGATCCCTAATGGGTTTTCAATAGATTACGCTACCTCTGACGGCACAGCTACTACAACTGATGGCGATTATGTGGCGGCCAGTGGCACACTCACTTTTACCGGTACGAATGGAGAAACACAAACCTTTACAGTGACTGTGAACGGTGATACCAACGGGGAGTCGGACGAAGCTTTTAACGTGACCTTGAGTAACCTAGTGGTGGTGAATAGCGAAGATATTACCATCAGCGATGCTACAGGGGTGGGTAACATTACGAATGATGACGATATTACGCCTCCTACGGTGACGATAAGCACCACGGCCGGTGATCCCACTAATGCTAACCCTATCCCTGTCACGGTAACATTTAGTGAGTTGGTTACCGGGTTTGTAGTGGGTGATTTGGTGCTTAGTAATGGTGTAGCAAGTAATTTCTCGGGTACAGGCGCTGTTTATACATTTGATCTTACACCTTCTTCTGCAGGGGTTCTCACGGTCGATATTGGCGGAGGTATTGCTGTAGACGGAGCAGGTAATGGTAATACCGCAGCGACCCAATTTTCCATTACCTTTGACGGTACAAGTCCTACAGTGAACATCACAAGTACGGCAAGCGGCCCTACTAATGTGAGCCCCGTTCCTATAACCATAACTTTTGATGAACCAGTGACAGGTTTTGTGGCAGGTGATTTGACCCTTGGCGGCGGAACATCTAGTAATTTTTCGGGTACAGGCACGACTTACACGTTTGACTTTATCCCTGCAGGGGATGGCACGTTGACGGTAGACATAGGAGGTAATGCTGCGTTAGACGCTGCTGGCAATGGGAACACTGCGGCCACCCAGTTTTCCATCCTATTTGACGGCACGGGCCCTACGGCGAATATCACAAGTACAGCAAACGCCTCTACTAATGTGAGTCCTGTTCCTGTAACCATCACTTTTGATGAGCCAGTGACGGGTTTTGTGGTAGGTGACCTGGTCTTGAGCGGTGGTACATCTAGTAATTTTTCGGGTACAGGCACGACTTACACGTTTGATTTCACCCCCACAGGAGATGGTACATTGACGGTAGACATAGGGAGTAATGTTGCATTAGATGCTGCCGGCAATGGCAATAGTGCCGCGACTCAATTTTCTATTAACTTTGATACAACGAGTCCGACTGTAGTCATCAGTAGTTCGGAAACGAGTCCTACAAACGCCAGCCCGATCCCGGTCACGGTGGAGTTCAACGAGGCGGTTACGGGCTTTGTGGTAGGAGACGTATCGGTTTCGGGAGGTACGGTGAGTAACTTTGGAGGTACCGGGGATACTTACACGTTTGACTTCACCCCCACAGGGGACGGCACATTGACGGTAGACCTAGGGGGTAATGTGGCTCTAGATGCTGCTGGCAATGGGAATACGGCGGCCACGCAGTTTTCTATCCTATTTGACGGTACAAGTCCTACAGTGAACATCACGAGTACGGCAAGCGGCCCTACTAATGTGAGCCCCATTCCTATAACCATCACTTTTGATGAACCAGTGACGGGTTTTGTAGTGGGTGACTTGGTCTTGGGCGGTGGTACGTCGAGTAATTTTTCGGGTACAGGTACGACCTACACGTTTGACTTCACCCCCACTATTGATGGCACGTTGACAGTAGACCTAGGGGGTAATGTGGCTCTAGATGCTGCTGGCAATGGGAACACTGCGGCCACCCAGTTTTCCATTCTATTTGACGGCACGGGCCCTACGGCGAACATCACGAGTACGGCAGGTACCTCTACTAATGTGAGCCCCGTACCCATCACAGTCACTTTTGATGAACCAGTGACGGGTTTTGTGGTAGGTGACCTGGTCTTGAGCGGTGGTATGTCAAGTAATTTTTCGGGTACGGGCACGATTTACACGTTTGATTTCACCCCCACAGGAGATGGTACATTGACGGTAGACCTAGGGAGTAATGTTGCATTAGATGCTGCCGGCAATGGCAATAGTGCCGCGACTCAATTTTCCATTGACTTTGACACAACGAATCCGACTGTAGTCATCAGTAGCTCGGAAACGAGTCCTACAAACGCCAGCCCGATCCCGGTCACGGTGGAGTTCAACGAAGCGGTTACGGGCTTTGTGTTAGGAGACGTATCAGTTTCGGGGGGTACGGTGAGTAACTTTGGAGGTACCGGGGATACTTACACGTTTGACTTCGCCCCCACAGGGGACGGCACATTGACGGTAGACCTAGGGGGTAATGTGGCTCTAGATGCTGCTGGCAATGGGAATACGGCGGCCACGCAGTTTTCCATCCTATTTGACGGCACGGGCCCTACGGCGAACATCACAAGTACAGCAGGTACCTCTACTAATGTGAGCCCCGTACCCATCACAGTCACTTTTGATGAGCCAGTGACGGGTTTTGTGGTAGGTGACCTGGTCTTGGGCGGTGGTACGTCGAGTAATTTTTCGGGTACGGGCACGACTTACACGTTTGATTTTACCCCCACAGGAGATGGTACATTGACGGTAGACCTAGGGGGTAATGTTGCATTAGATGCTGCCGGCAATGGCAATAGTGCCGCGACTCAATTTTCCATTGACTTTGATACAACGAGTCCGACTGTAGTCATCAGTAGTTCGGAAACGAGTCCCACAAACACCAACCCGATCCCGGTCACGGTGGAGTTCAACGAGGCGGTTACGGGCTTTACGGTAGGAGACGTATCAGTTTCCGGGGGTACGGTAAGTAACTTTGGAGGTACCGGGGATACTTACACGTTTGACTTCACCCCCACGGGGGACGGCACGTTGACGGTAGACCTAGGGGGTAATGTAGCATTTGATGCGGCCGCTAATGGGAATACGGCAGCCAGTCAATTTAGCATTGTATCCGATGGAACCGCTCCTTCTGGTTATACCGTGAGTATGAACCTGCTGGGTGAAACTCAAATTAATGCGATCAACCAAGGAAACATTGAATTTACAGGCAATGGCTTGGAGACAGGAGCAACTTTAAACTACAGTTTTACTAGTAGTGGCGGAGGAATTGCTGTTACGGGGTCAGAGGCAGTTACGCTTGCATCACAAGTTTTTGATAACGGGGGTACGGGGTATGACTTGAGCGGCCTGGCAGATGGTACCATTACCCTAACGATTTCTTTGGCTGATGCACCTGGGAACACCGGGGTAGCAGCCACAACTACCGAAACTAAAGATGCCGCCCCTCCCACTGGTTATACCGTAGCATGGGATGATGCACTTATCAACTCATCGGGGGCTACAGCCACAACTTTTACCGTTACTAACACTGAAATTGGAGCCACTATCAATTACACGGTTTCCAGTGCAGGTGATGGAAATACCGCCACCATTTCAAATGCAATACTTGTTACCGCTGAACCACAAGAGGTGACCGTAGATGTCAGTTCTCTCCCGGATGGAATACTAACCGTACAAGTCACGCTTACCGATCCCGGTAATAATACCGGTAGTGCTGCCAGTGATAACAGTGCAACTTTGGACCAGCAGGTGCCGAGCGGTTACACGGTGACGATTGACCAGGCCGACATCAATACTATCAATCAAACTGCAGCGAGTTTTACCTTTGCCGGTGCCGAAGTAGGAGCAAGTTATAACTTTACACTCACCAGTACAGGTGGCGCGGGTACAGTTACAGGCATGGGTAACATAACCGTGGGAAATCAGCAAGTTACAGGAATAGATGTAAGCCCTCTGCCTGACGGTACCCTTACGCTTTCTGTCACCCTTAGCGACCCTGCCGGGAATATAGGTATGGCTGCTACGGATAACGTTGCCAAAACTACAACAACAGTACAATTCGCGACTACGAACAGCAACGGTGATGAGGCTGTAGCAAGTGCCTCCCTAGGGGTTAACCTTTCATCCTCCTCTGCGCAGGTGATCACTGTTAGTTATACCGTTTCCGGCACCGCTACAGCAGGAGGTACGGATCATGACCTAGCAGATGGTATACTTACAATAACGCCAGGGAATGCCAGTGGTACTATAGAAATATCGAACATCGTGGATGATAATGTATTAGAAGCGAATGAAACGGTTATAGTAACCTTGAGTAGTCCTGTTAACGCCGTGCTTGGCGCTAATACCTTATTTACCTACACTATACTGGATAACGATGCAGCCTCGGTAACCATTGCTGATGTCAGTGGGGATGAAAATGATGGAGCGATCACTGTAACCGCTACGCTGGATAATGCCGTGCAAGGTGGATTTACCTTGGAGGTAAGTACTTCCGATGGTACGGCTGGAGGTGCGGACTATACCCCTGTTACCAACCAGCTCTTAACTTTCACGGGTTCCGCCATGGAAGCTCAGACCTTTACAGTAACCCCGGTAGCAGATAGCGAGGTGGAAAGTGATGAAACGGTTACCCTTGCCATGAGTAACCTGGGGGCTACTACGTTGAGTGTCGATATTAGTAATATAGCCACGCTGACCATTAACAACGATGATAATGCCCCCGTTATCGACCTAGACCAGGTATTAACGGTGGTTGAAAGTGCTCCTAATACCACTTTGGTAGGTACTATTAGCGCTCAAGAGGCCGATGGGGATGCCCTGCAGGATTGGACGATCACGGCGGGTAATACTAGTCTTGATGGCGATGCTCTAGAGCCTTTCAATCTTGACCCGGTCTCAGGGATGTTAACCGTTAACGATAGTGACGACCTGGCATCGTCTCTCTCAGTCTTTCTATTGGAGGTTACTGTTTCTGATGGCGTGAACATAAGCCGTGTAGAAACGGTAACGGTCAATGTGGAAGGAGTGAATGACGCCCCGGTTTTTACGCCGGGTTCAAACCAGCAGGTGTTGGAAGACGCCGGGTTGCAAACGGTCAGTGATTGGGCTACAGGTATAGGCGCCGGTCCTGCGGATGAAAGTGGCCAGGGGTTAACTTTCAATGTTACGGTGGACGAACCCACACTTTTCAGCCAACAGCCCGCGATAAACGCCGAAGGTACTTTGACCTACAGTTCTGCCCCAGATGCCAATGGCACCGCAACCGTTACTATTTTTTTACAGGATGACGGGGGTACGGCCAATGGAGGGGTGGACCGGTCGTCAAATCAAAGCTTTGATATCACTATAATGCCTGTCAATGACGCACCTAGTTTTACAGGGGGGGCAGATCAAAATGTGACTGCCGGGGCTACCGCTACGGATTATACAGTGAACAATTGGGCGACAAATATCCGAAGCGGCCCACCCGACGAAGCTGGGCAGGTGCTGGTGTTTGACTTGGAAAGTAGCAATACAGGGTTGTTCAGTACACCTCCCACAATTGATACCAATGGTAATCTGAGCTATGCCATTGCCCCGGATGTTGTGGGGAGTAGCACTATCAGTGTTACGTTAACAGATGATGGGGGTGCAACCAATGGAGGGCGAGACGTCAGCCCGGTGGTTACGTTTACGATCAGTGTAGGCAGGCTACCCCAGGTGATCACCTTTGGGCCTTTGGAAGACCGACGTGTCGGCGCTGATCCAATCATGCTAGAAGCCACCGGTGGAAATTCCGGCCAACCTGTGGTGTTTGGCCTGGTCACTTCCCCTATGACAGGAGTAGCGAGTTTAAATGGTAATTTGCTAACCATTGATGGTCCAGGCACAGCAACGGTTACTGCGAGCCAATTAGGTAACGAACAGTATGAACCAGCGCAGGATGTATCCCAAACTTTTGAGATCATCGACAGTGAGCTTTTCCTGCCTTCCTTGTTCAGTCCTAATGACGATCAAGTCAATGATCGCTTCGTTCTTCGCGGCGGGGGTAATATCGCTACCATCGCCCTAAGTATATTCGATAGGGATGGCAATGAAGTTTATACTTCGCAAAGCTTAACAGAGCTTACCCAGCAAGGATGGGACGGTACCTATGAGGGAGAGTCACAGCCCCAAGGAGCTTACATCTGGGTGATCCAAGGCAGCTTGACTGACGGTGCTCCACTCACCGTCATGGGAGAAAAATCAGGAGTTATACGACTCGCCCGGTAATTAGAACAGAATAATGAGTATGAGAAGCGTAAAAAAATATATCACAGGAGTTATACTTACAGGGTTGCTCCTTCCACAGGTCGCCTGGGCGCAAGAGCCGAATTTTTCAATGTACCACTATACGCCTTTTTTTACCAACCCCGCCAGTGTGGGGATGGTCGAGGATGTGCGCCTATCGTTGAATTATCGTAACCAAGCTGTAGAATTAGGTGAGAATTTCAGGACATCAAGCCTTTCTGGTTTCTTCCCGCTGGCCGTCGGTAACCATCGGCTGGTGCTGTCAGCGAGCTTTCTAAATGATCAATTGTCTGATTTTGTAACTACCAACGGGGGACTGTTGAATGTGGCTTATGCTATCAACCTTTCACCGAGATCTGCGCTTAGCTTGGGATTGCAAGGTGGTTTTTTCCGCAGGGATGTGGAAGGTGACTTTACAACTGACGACCAATTCGTTGACGGAGCTTTCGATCCCAATGCGGTTTCCGGGGATGCGGTACTGAACCGGTCGGCGAATTATCCCACGTTAAGCGGAGGGCTACACTACACCTTAAAAGATGAACAGGGTAGGCCATTAGCTTTCTTGGGGGGCGCACTGTACAATGCCCTCCAGCCCGATATCTCGCTTACGGAGCAAGAAGATGAGCTCCCTTTAAGCCTTAGAACTACGGCTGGTTACCGTGTGTACCAGGGGATGAAATTCTCAATAATGCCTACCATGCGTTGGGTAGGGCAGACGGGAAATAATTTTGTAAATATAGGTTCTCGCTTTGGCTATGAGCTACCCAATACAGCCAATGGAACACAGCACGTCGAACTGGGGGTATGGTACAACACCAATGAATTGGGAGTGTTCTCGTTGGCTTATGAACGCTCGAACTTACTGGTAGCGGCTAGTTTTGACGTACCCTTGGGAGATGAATTGAATACCGGGCAAGGTGGCATCTTTGAGTTGGCACTATCACTAAGGCTTAAAAGTAAAAAGGATTGACCTTATACTAAAAAGAATGGATAAAATATAATTATTTTCATAGCGAAACTCACGTTTATAAAAAACTCATTCGATTTAAAAGCATTGTAGCCTAGGCTTAACATGAGGTTTAGCATACTTTTCAGTCTTTAAACAGGAGAGTAGCTTCTGCTCTACGACAAGGCAGATCCCGGCTCTCTCAATCAGCCCTCTTACAACCACCGGCGCGAATGAGGGTCATTTTTCTAGTCGAGTTCAGGTTAAAAAACAATGGCACTACCGGGATGATGTTCCAATAATGCCATGATGATCTTGCCCTATTTATGGGGACTTCAGCTTACTATTATCCTACTTCCTGATCTTCCAAAGTCGGGTAGTCCGTATATCCCTCTTCTCCCGGGGTATAGAAAGTATTATGATCGGGTTCTCGGAGATCTGCTCCTTGTTTCATTCTTTCTACCAAGTCAGGATTTGAAATAAACGGTCTGCCAAAGGCTACCAGGTGTCCTAACCCTTCTTGCAGGTCTTTTTCAGCTCTTTCTTTATTATAGCCTCCGCTGAGGATGATCGTGCCCTGGAACGCATCGCGGATCTTTAACTTAATATCTACGGGAACCGCCGGGGCGCCCATAGCGGTATGATCTACGATATGGATATAGACCAGGCCAATTTCTTTGAATTTTTCCGCAAGAGCCACATACTGATCATCCACACCCTCAAAAGGCCCCATATCATTAAAAACACCATAAGGAGAGATCCGGATCCCCACCTTATCGGCTCCTATTGCCCCTGAAACACTTTGGGCAACTTCCAGCGCAAAACGGTTTCGATTTTCGATAGTGCCGCCATATTCATCTGTTCGTTCATTCACCAAGGGATTAAGAAATTGCTCAATGAGGTAACCATTGGCGCCATGTAATTCCACCCCGTCGAAGCCAGCGCTGATCGCATTTTTAGCGGCTACGGTGTACTCTTCTATGGCCTTTTGGATATCCCCGGTGTTCATTTCCCTTGGTAGGGTGTGGGGTTGCGCTCCTTCGGAATCCGTATACATTTCTCCCGATACTTGTTTTGCTGTTGGAGCTACTACTTCAGCGCTTGTGGGTAAATTAGCCTGGTGGGCCACACGACCCACATGCATAAGCTGTGCAAATATCTTTCCCCCCTTTTCGTGAACAGCATCTGTAACAAGGTTCCAACCTTGGGCCTGCTTTTCGCTGTAGAGCGCAGGAATACGCGGATAACCCAGCCCGTTAGGAGAAGGTGATGTGCCTTCTGTAATGATCAGCCCGGCCCCGGCGCGCTGGCCGTAGTAGGTCGCATTCATTTCACTAGGCGCATTTTCTTCTAAGGCCCGGGACCGGGTCATAGGTGCCATTACAACTTTGTTCTTCAATTCGATCCCTCCCAGCTTGTAAGGAGAAAATAGTTTTGATTCGCTCATGATGATTTTAATGGTGTTTAAACATTAATAATAACTTTGTCAACGTTGGGACCAGTATTATGTTTGCTTTCTTTGTAGAATTTTATGTTAAAATTTTGTGTGCGGGCCCATGGGTTATACCTGTCAAGTCAGTCATTAAAAGTTAAAATTCCCAAGTCAATCGGCCAGATCCGTAGCTGGTAGAAATAGGATTGTACTTTCCACTGAAAAGGTAAAATATTCGGCTTTTTTCAATGGAGCAATGGTCAAGCCTTGTGTGGAACCTTTTATTATTCACCTTTTGAAGGGACAGGACATGCAAACTTGGCCATTTTAACCCTGGACTACAATAGATCAAGAAATGTAATTATGCGTAAGATACAAAAACATGGAGCGTTCATCATTTCGGTGCTCGTGGCCTACTTGGTAAAAGACCTAGTGTTGTACCTCATGGGAGATTTTAAGAAAATGCATGATGATCGATACTTTGCCGTAGGTATTGGTATGTTATTGGTGATCGTAATTTTCTATCCTTTATACGAGCTTTTCAAGGAAATTTCAAAGAGTTTTATAGAGTCCTACCTCAGGCGGAGTAAGAGAGCAGTGAAAAGCAGGTTTATCGGCATTTTGCTGGGATTCTGCCTGGCGTTGGCCTTTCTCTACGGTGTTTATGCCTATTTATGGTACGACATCAATATTTTGAAAGATTTACAGGCTGCGCTGAAACTTTAACCCGGATCCTATTACTAATTTCTTAATGATTTCGGGGTATAACCGAATTCATCATGGAAACATTTGGAAAAATAAGCAGGACTGGAAAAGCCTACATCATAAGAAATTTCTGCAAGTGTACCTGTATTGCTCTCAATGAGTTGTTTGCCTCTTTCCAATCGATAACTCCGGATAAATGCATTAGGCCCTTTGTTTAAAATGGCCTGCATCTTCCGGTTGAGTTGAGACTTGCTGATTGCCATTTCTTGGCATAGGGTGTTTACGTTGAATTGCTGATCAGATAAGTGCTTCTCTATGGTATCGATCAATTTTTTAAGAAATATTTCTTCACGTGGGGTAGCAGCTATTTCCGAAGGCTTAAATACGATCTTTTCTGCGAATCTTTTTTGTAAAAGCTTCCTGCCTTGGACGAGATTTTTTACTCGTGTGGCCAGCTCGCGGGCTTCGAAAGGCTTTCCCAAGTAGTCATCGGCCTGTAATTTTAGTCCTTTTATTTTTTGATCGAGTCCTGCCTTGGCGGTAAGCAATATTACGGGGATGTGGTCGGTGCGCAGGTCAGATTTTAGCTTTTGGCAAAGGTCAAAACCATTCATGCCGGGCATCATTACATCTGAAATAATAAGGTCTGGCTGGTGCTCGAGGGCGGCTTCCCAACCTTGCAGGCCGTCCGGGGCTTCTAAAACGGTGTACCCGGTCTCTAATTGGAAACGGATGAATTCACGCATGTCCGTGTTATCATCCACGATCAATACCAACGGGACCTTGGCTCCCAAGGGTGTACCGGGCTCATAGATTTCTTTCCCGGTGTGCTCTTGATACACATGTGGCGTGAGAGATTCCTGTACCGTCGAAGACTCAACCCATTGGTCATCCTGGAAGTGATCTCTTCCCAACGGCAATGAAATTTCAAATGCACTGCCCCGGCCGAGTTCGCTTTCCGCGGTCAATGTTCCCGAGTGTAACTCCACCAAGTCCCTGGATAGTGATAAGCCTATACCTGTTCCTTGGTATTTCTTGGTGTTGGGCTCCTCTACTTGGTAAAAGCGGTCAAAGATATGGGGGAGGTGATGCTCGGCGATTCCTATACCTGTGTCTTTCACCATTATCGAAACATCGGTACTTCGCCGATGGATTTCTAAGCTAACTTTACCACCATCTGGGGTGAATTTTAAGGCATTAGACAATAAATTGATCAGAACCTGTTCGATTTTTTCCATCTCAAAATACACACAGAGCTCCTTTTCATCACTTTCGAAGGTAAGGGCAATATTTTTTTGGTCGGCTAAAGACTCAAAAGATACGAGTACTCCTCTGACAAATAGCACAATATTCTCACGGGAAACACTTAGCTTCAGCTCCCCGGCTTCAATTTTTGATTGATCCAGCAGTTGGTTAATAAGTTTAAGTAGACGATGGCCGTTTCGTTTTATCCATAAAAGTTGCCGTTTTTCTTCTCCATGATGTACTTGTAATAAATTTTCTACGGGCCCAAGTATTAAGGTTAAAGGGGTACGAAGCTCATGTGAGATGTTTGCCAGAAACTGGCTTTTGACCTCGTACAGTTCAGTAATCTTATCGGCTTGTGTTTTTATTTCCAAGGTGCGTTCTTCTATGATCTTTTCCAGCCGTAAATTCTCTTTTTCATACTTTTTAGAGCGCGTATATACAACAAGCCAAACGAAGCCTGCTCCCAGTATGACATAAGCTATATAGGCCGTTATAGACCTGTACCAAGGCGGGGCTACGCTAAATTGGAAAGATTGGATCTCACTAGGTATTCCATAATCATTTTTTGCCTTCACGTGAAAAACATATTCGCCCACCGGCAAACTCGTATATTCTTTTGTAGGGCCGGGCGTCCAAACAGACCAATCCTCGTCAAAGCCTTCTAAAAAATATTGATAGGCACGGTGTACCCCATTCTTATAAACGGGAGCGGCGAAATGGAAAAGAAGGTCGTTTCGGGCGTACGGTATTTCCCGGGTACCTGCTTGTCTATGGTGGCTGTAAATGACCGAGTCACCTGCCAATACCTTGTTAAGGACCACATGAAAAGGCTTTTCAAACGTAGTAGGGGCCTTCAAATCGTATTGGAGAATGCCCTTCATACCACCGAACCACGTAAGGTCATTGTGGTGGTAAAAAACTTCATTGCCATAAGGGTCACGGTAATTTGTTACGATCTTACTTACCGGGTATTCTTCGATAGTGTACTGGCCGGATAGGTTCTTCTTCGCCCGTAAAAGATATTGCCTGTTTTTAACGTAAGCATCGAACCAGGCGACATTGTCGCTCCCTACATGTTTGGGAAGGATGTATCCCTTGTTGATCCCAATAGATGCCCCTAGCTGGAGGTCAGGGTAAAAACGATCCTCTTTTTCGTGGTAACGGTATAAAGAATCTTTTTCGGAACGCACATATAGCAGCCCATCAATTAGGAAGAGGTTGTTTTCACCTACGGGTACCCCCTTTGAAGTTAGGTAATGCTCAATTTTTGGATGAGCATAGTCCGGTGATCCATGGATGGTTTCAAGCAAGATCTTGAAGATACCATTGGACCGTGTTTTAAGCCAGAACATCCCGTCCCCTGCTTCGATAATATCCCGGACTGAGCCTGTTAACCCACTGATCCTACCTTTTAGCCGCCAGGTGCTTTCATCCCATTGATATTCTGCAAACCCATTATCTGTGGCCATGTAGACCGTGTTTTCATCATACTTTGATATGGCAATGGCAGCTACCAGGTTGTTTTGTTCTAGGGAAAACTTCACCTCCTCGTCAATGATCCCATAGGCCCCAAAGGAACTACCCATAATGAGTTGATCCCGCCATGAGGCGAGCGCCCAACCGTAGTTAAGTGTACCGGGCACTGTCTCAAACCGCCAGCTTGAGTTGAGTTTTTTTAGTACTGCCAATCCTTCGCTGGTAGAAGCGTATAGCTGGCCTTGATGACTAATGATAGACTGTACTGACCCTTTCAGGCCCAGCCGTTCGTCGTATAGCGTGTAAGGCCCTGGAAGCTCAATCCTAGCCAGCCCTTCCTGTAATCCTGCCCAAAGGGAGTTTTGGTTATCCTCGAAAATACTCAATACATTACTACTGCTGAGACCGCTTTCTTGCCGGATAATATGCTCTAACTTACCTTCCGATGATAACACGACAATGCCGCCCGAAGCGTTTAACCTAATCATAAGCTTGCTTTTTTTCGTCACTAGTCCATCACCAAGCTGGTATTGTTTGAGGTAGTCATCTGCCTCCGTGATAAAAGGTTCTACGGTTTCACCATTATACATAAAAAGACCATGTTTTTGTGTGCCGATAAGGAGGTACCGGTGATAAGGCATTATCGTGTTGATCCGCATATTTGCGAAAAAATCTCCCCCGGGCACAATTTCAAATCTATCATGGGCGGAGAGTTCAAGCAAACCTTTGCTAAAATCACCAAGGTAGAGACGGTCATTTAGGGAGAACAATCTTCGGTGTGAACCATCTGATCGCCATAGGTCTAATGAGTCGTGCTGTAAGCGAAAAATACGATAATTCGATTGGAAATAGACCCCTTCTTTATGTAAGACAGTTTTCCTTATCCTGCCAAAACTGCGGTCGGCGGCAGGAACCAGGGGTAGATAAGACTTAAACCTAAGTTCCCCGTTTTCATCCGCTTCGAGCTGGCCGAAATCATTTTGAGCTCCTACGTATACCGTACCGTCTTGCCCTACCGCCAGTGAGCGTACGTGCCCGCGATTTGGGATCATTGCCAGCTTCCAATCCTCCCCGTTGAAGGATAACAGCCCTTTCCCATTAGCAAAAAACATGATACCGGCCTCGTCCTGCCCGATCGCCCAGTTTTGACGGTGTCCGCCATACTCGTGTGGTTCGTAGTTCCTGATCAGCGGAAGTCCCTGGGGAGGTTGGGCAGTGGTGAAAGATGCACCAGTCATACAGGGCATTATAATTATTAGGTGAAATAACCTCATAGCGCAGCGGTACTATTTTACCCAGTTGGCCTATTGGTTAAGACGCGGAAACAAAAATTTGGTTGGTGCTACACAAAGAAAATTCTGTGTCGCCGCCGTAATGCAAAATGCCTGTAAGTGCCTAGCTTATGCCCTTGTTTTCCAGTAACCTATGGTTCTCCCGCGATCTAGCTGACATACTCTTGTCTTTTCACCAACATAAGCCAGTTACTTTCCAGCACTAGGTAGCCAAAGTCATAACAGAAAATGTAGGTAGCACCTGCTTTAGTAATGTAGGTATTCGTGTAATAGTTAAAGTCGAACCCTTTCTCCGCCAGCTTGTCCCGGTGTACTTTAGCTTTCCCCCTGGGATTTAACTGCTCTAGGATACGCCGGTTCTTCCGCAAAATATTGTTGACATTCCTGACGTAGTTGTTCGAATCACTGTTGAGCTTATTATTGTAAGAATTGCGGCATTGATCTGAACAAAATTTCTTATCCACCCGGCCATAGATCTTTATCCCACATTCTAAACATAGTTTTTCGTCTTCCATTTAAAATGTTGATAGTCAAATATCTAGTCGTTTTCAAACGACTGGAAACGTAATTTAAGCGAATACAACTGTTTATCGTACGAATCAAGGGAGGTTCTTCGCCCTACTTTGTCACCCTTGATTTAAGGGACATTCCTAAGAAATCGCACCATTAAACTTATGTTAAACTATTAAAAAATTAAGATCATGCAAAATTTACGGAACCGTGTACAGTTGATCGGGAGGCTTGGACAAGACCCTATAGCGAAGACCTTATCGGATGGTAAGACCTTGGCCACATTTTCATTGGCTACCTCGCAAAGCTATCGAAGCCGGGAAGGCAAAAAGATCAACGATACCCAATGGCATACTATCGTCGCCTGGGGGCGTATAGCAGAAGTAGTAGCGGAGTATTTAAGAAAAGGTAAAGAAGTAGCCGTAGAAGGAACGCTGGTCAAGAGAAAATACACCACGCAAGATGGGAAAAACCGGCAGGTGACCGAAGTCACGTTAAAACGGCTTTTGATGGTAGGAACTGTGAGTTAGTATAGAGTATTGAGTCGTGAGTCTTTAGTCTTGAGCAGGCCACGGAAAGACGTGTTTTCTTTCCGTAGGGTATTGGGCTTTCTACTCCATACTCACGATTTAATGGTATGGACTGAAAATGATTGATTATTAAGAAGTTGAACCAGCAAAAGTAGAACTAAGTAGCCTTGGTGCTGGGGGTTGGTACCAGCACCAGGCACCAGTCTCGTTCCTAAAGGAAATTTTCTACTGCTTTGTAGGGTAAAGCAAAAGCTTCGGAAACAGCTTTGTATACGATGTCTCCATGAATGATATTCAAGCCCAATTTTAACTCATTATTCTCATTACACGCTTTTTTCCATCCTTTGTCGGCCAGTTCTAAAGCGTAGGGTAAGGTAGCATTGGTAAGGGCTAGGGTAGAAGTGTATGGCACTGCCCCGGGCATGTTAGCCACACAATAGTGAACTATGTCATCTATGATATACGTAGGGTCTTGGTGGGTAGTAGGTTTGCAGGTTTCTATGCATCCTCCTTGATCTACCGCTACATCTACGAGTACTGTGCCCGGCCGCATATCTTTCAACATGTCGCGTGTGACCAGGTGAGGTGCTTTGGCACCATGGATCAAAACCGCGCCTACGATCAGGTCATGCGTGGATATAAGCTCCCGGATATTATATTCATTGGACATGAAGGTGTTCACATTGGCAGGCATCACATCATCCAGGTACCTCAGGCGGTTTAAGTTAAGGTCCATGATCGTGACATCGGCGCCGAGCCCAGCCGCCATCTTAGCGGCATTCGTACCTACCACACCTCCTCCAAGGATCAATACTTTGGCAGGACGTACCCCGGGTACTCCTCCTAGCAGGATGCCTCTACCTTTTAAGGGCTTTTCCAAGTATTTTGCTCCCTCCTGGATGGACATTCGGCCAGCCACCTCTGACATAGGGACTAGTAAAGGAAGGCTATGGTCTTCTTTTTCTACGGTCTCGTAGGCTAAACAAACACTCTTGCTGGCGATCATGGCTTTTGCCAGGGGCTCGTAAGAGGCAAAATGAAAATACGTAAACACGAGCTGGCCTTCTTTGATCAGGCCATATTCAGGCTCTATCGGCTCCTTTACCTTTAAGATCATCTCGGCGATCTCATAGGTGGCTTCAATTGTAGGCAATACTTGGGCGCCGGCCGATTCATATTCTTCATCCAAGAAACCACTGCCTGTGCCTGCACTGGTTTGAAGGTAGACCGTATGCCCCCTTTTAATGAGTTCTTTTGCACCTGCCGGGGTAAGTGCTACCCTATTTTCGTTGTTCTTTATTTCCTTAGGAACACCAACTATCATGCTTCCGTTGATTTTATAAAAAGTGCACAAATATAGGAAGTCAGTTTACATTATACAGGCGTTTGCACTTTATTTTAAAGCCTAGTAGACCGGTGGGAGATTTTTGAGCCAAATATTATTTTGGAGTGCAAATAACCCGTTATTCTTTCCTTTTACATATGGTGTTGATTGCTTTTTAAAGTTTGTTGAGGGCTAAAGTTTGCAAAATTCTACACCTTGCCAAATCACCCGGCTAATTTGAATCCTCGGGCTTTTTGCATATTTTTGTATTCCCCATAAAAGCTTTGGGTGGATCGAACCTCTTAATTATTTGCTGGTGGCTACAACAAAAACGACAAGAAAGGATAAAAAAATAACGGAAGTTCTATCAGATTATCGCTTGGCGTGTGAAAGTAGGGAAGCAAGTTTACTGGGGCGTAAGGAGGTGTTCATGGGTAAGGCCAAGTTCGGCATTTTTGGTGACGGCAAAGAGGTGCCACAGATAGCCATGGCCAAAGCTTTTCAAAAAGGTGATTTCAGATCCGGGTATTACAGGGACCAAACGTTCATGTTTGCCATTGGGGAACTTACCTTACAGCAATACTTTGCCCAACTTTATGCCCATACCGATGAGCAAGCAGACCCGGCTTCGGCAGGAAGGCTTATGAATGGACATTTTGCTACCCGGATGCTGGATGAAGGTGGGCAATTAAAAAAAATAACAAAAGAATATAACAGCAGCGCTGATATCTCCCCAACCGCGGGTCAAATGCCAAGGTTGGTTGGATTGGGATATGCTTCTAAACTTTTTAGGCAAAACCCAGCGCTGAAGTCATACAAAGAGCTCTCCGATCGTGGAAATGAAGTGGCCTTTGGGACCATTGGCAATGCATCTACTTCCGAAGGTTTATTCTTGGAGGCCGTAAATGCCATTGGTGTTTTACAGGTCCCGGTAGTCATATCAGTTTGGGACGATGACTACGGTATTTCCGTACCCCAGGCATATCATACTACCAAGAGTAGTATTTCCAAGGCTTTAGCCGGTTTCCAGCGAACTACGGAAGAGGACGGCTTTGAAATTTTCACCGTAAAAGCGTGGGATTACGAGGCGTTAGTCGAAGTTTACCGTGAGGCTGCGAAATTGTCAAGAGAAAAACATGTGCCTACTCTGGTACATGTAGAAGAAGTGACACAGCCTCAAGGACACTCTACATCCGGTTCACATGAGCGGTACAAAACAAAGGACCGGCTCGAATGGGAAGCCGAGCATGATTGCAACACCAAATTTAAGGAATGGATCTTGCTTTCAGGTTTTGCGGAACCCGAGGAGCTGGAAGAAATAGAAAAACAAGCCAAAGCAACCGCAAAGAACGCTAAGAACGCCGCTTGGAAGGCTTTCAACGAGTCTATTCAAGAAGACGAACGTTCTGCTTTAGCCTATTTAGAAGAAGCAACCCAGCAAAGCTCCCATGCCGAAAGCATAAAGCAGGTAAGGAGAGACTTGGAAACAACGGTGAATCCCATTCGCTTAGACAGTATAAAAGCCGTCAAGAAAGCGTTACGTGTTCTACGTGAGGAAGATATTCCTGCACGGAAGAAATTACTGGATTGGGTGAAGCAAACCAAAGAAAAGAATCACCAGCGTTACAGCTCTCATTTATTCAGCCAATCCGAAAGTGCTGCTTTAAGAGTACCTCGAATTGCCCCGGTGTATGAAGAATCCAGCCGGCTCGTTGATGGAAGGGAAGTATTACAGGCTTGTTTTGACGCTGCGTTGGAGAGAGACCCACTGGTAATGGCCTTTGGTGAAGACGTGGGGAGAATAGGGGATGTAAACCAAGCGTTTGCGGGATTACAAGACAAATACGGGGAGCTAAGGGTGACCGATACCGGGATACGTGAAGTGACGATCATTGGACAGGGCATCGGTGCTGCTTTGAGAGGGATGAGGCCGATCGCCGAGATCCAATACCTGGATTACTTAGTATATGCCCTTCAAACGCTGACTGATGACCTTGCGAGTTTACAATACAGGACCAAAGGCGGGCAAAAGGCTCCCCTGATCATACGTACCCGGGGCCATCGCCTTGAAGGAGTATGGCACTCAGGGTCTCCAATGGGTATGATCCTGCACAGTCTCCGGGGAATTTATATCCTGGTACCCCGTAACATGACACAGGCGGCAGGTTTGTATAATACCATGCTACAATCCGATGACGCCGCGCTCATCGTAGAATGCCTTAACGGCTACAGGCTAAAGGAACGAATTCCATCGAACATCTCTGAATTTACCGTACCGCTTGGTCAGCCCGAGGTGATACGAACGGGCTCCGACGTGACCATTGTTACTTATGGCTCTATGTGTCGTGTAGTCATGGAAGCGGCGAATGACTTGGAAAAAGTGGGGATCCACTGCGAGGTCATTGACGTCCAAACGCTGTTACCGTTTGACCTAGATCACACGATCGTGACATCGCTTGAAAAAACTAACCGGGTGGTTTTTGCCGATGAAGATGTGCCCGGCGGAGCTTCGGCTTACATGATGCAGAAGGTATTGGAAGAACAAAAGGGATACCAGTACCTAGACTCCATGCCCATCACGATCACCGCCAAAGAACACCGGCCAGCCTATGCTTCCGATGGCGACTATTTCTCTAAACCCAACCCCGAGGATATCTTCGACCACATCTATGAAATGATGAATGAGACGGATCCGGGGAAGTATCCTAGCATCTACTGATCTTTTTGCTGATCGTTAAACGCCGGCGGTTCTACTAGCTTTATCGCCTGTGTTTTCTATTATTCAGTGAGTAACAATAGGCTGACAGATCCCAAAATTTTATGATAAGTGTGTAAGGGAATTGGCTCCCAAGTGCTAAATTGAAGAATGAAATACCTAATCATTCCATATATCGGGTTGGGCTTGGTTTTATCCATCGCCATTGGGATTGAATATCATTGTACCGGTCCGGAGATGTTTCCAGCGTATTACGGTAGTCCATTCATATTCAAGCAGGAGTCCTTAGCGAGTTCAATGGAATACTATTATAGTATATCCGGACTGGTTTTGAACATCGCTGTTTGGAGTATTTTATTGTCCTTCACCAGGTCAGCTATTCGGGCACTGGTTGAAAAAACAGGAAATAGAAAAACTATCAGGATGATCTACCAAGGAGTTGTAGGAGCATTGATCTTGTTTACAACGATGAATATTGCGATGGATTCTGTTATGATGGGGCGTGGATTTAAAAAAGGACTGAACTATTGGTATATGGACCTGGATAAAGAAGCAAAGGATTGGGGAATGGAATGTGAAGGAGAATGGATAATATTTGTGAAGTAAAACACTAGCCATAACACGATGTTCAGTACATAAGAGTTTCTCTGGTTAAAGTGCAAAGCCAACTTGGTGTTTGCAAAAGTTGTTTTCATTTTCTTTTGCCGCCCATGCCATAGGCATCCCTTCGGGCAAAGAAAACGAAACAAAAGAGGGCATCCTTGAAAATTAGATTTGCTAATAAACGTCATTTTTTAGCAAACTAGGCAACATTTTTAAGATGTTCAGGGTAGTGCGAACCTCGAAATGAGCAGTTTAAGCGGGATTTTGAGGTTCTAAGTCCGTGTTCATTTTCTTTTGCACGCCCAAAAGAAAACGAACCAAAAGAAAAAGGCGCCAGCAACAAAGCCCATTTTCCCCGCAAAACACGCTATCCAATCCCTATAGGCCGCTTACCCACAACCCTCAAATGTGCCGCACTGTTCCTGGATGTCCTCCCTCCACACGCCACTTGAATTTTTAATGATGCCCTACTTTTGTAATCAACTAAATCATTATCCACATAGATTAAAAGAATGAGGAAGCATTCCAGGGGAAATGGGATGCTTTTTTTATGCCTAAAACTTTATAAAGTGCCCGTATCTCAAAGGGTTAGAGTGCTCGAATATCCCTAGAATGGTTGCGGATTCGGGTCCAGTCGTTACTTTTACTCGAATCTTAAATATATTATTAAATTAAGTTTTAATTAAATTATAATTACTAATATATTGTAGTATAAAAAATTTGTACATTTACATGTCAATATTTTTAACCGCCAACATTACTCATGAAACACCTTACTACTCGCCTGTATTCTATTCTATTTCTATTTGTTATAGCCCTATTTTTTTCCACGAATAGTCTAGGCCAAACCTCACTCAACTTTTATCCGACCGGGGTCCAAAACATTAGTATCCCAGGGTTGTCCAGGCCCAACAGTTTTACCGTAGAGGCCATGGCATATTTATTCAGCAATTATACTGCGGAGGATACACTAAGTCTTATTTCTATTGATGACCAGGTGCTATTAAGTGTAACAGGTGATGGATACATCGTATTACCCTCCGTCGGAAAATCTACAACCCGGTTTGCCCAGAGGCGGTGGACACATCTATCCGTAAGCTATGATGACAATCTCAAGGAAACACGTTTTTACATTGAAGGTCGTGAGGCTGGCATCATAGAAAACACAACGCTAGAGCCGGTAAATGGGACTGGAGGTGTAATTGGTGTGGATATTGAAGGCATAGCTTATGTAGGCAGCTTTGACGACATTAGGATATGGAGCACAGCTCGCAGCCAAGTCCAGGTCTACACCAATATTGAGAGCTGCTTAGATGGTACTGAGCCTGGCCTCCACGCGTTCTATAATTTTAACGAAGGTGGGGGTACGGTAATACAGGATGCTGGTCCAAATAGTTTTAATGGGGTCATGACCCTTGATTTACCACCAGGTGAACCAACGGCCTGGGGCAATTACAATCGCTGCTTTAGCGGCTCATTTACCTCGCCTTGTAATGATGGCTTGGATAATGATGGCGATGGGCTTATAGATTGTGAGGATTCGGATGAGTGCTCCGTTAGAGAAAGCGCTAACGCTTGCCAATTGTGTGGCGATGGTACGTCATTTGCGGACGAGGTTATAGAGTACAATGTTACGTGTCTTAACGATGGGTCCATGACCCCAGATCAAGCATTGGCCATTAATGCATTGGGTGTTGCAGATGGCCGTCATACAAGTCTTGGGGAAGGAGGGGATATCAAGCTCAAGTTTGTAGATAATTACCTGGCTAACTCCGGTGACGAAGAATTTGATTTATTTGTTTTTGAGATTGGCCGGGTAGAACGAAGTAAGATATCTTTAAGACCGGCTAATGATTATACATTATCGCAGGTACAAAATTTGGAGATACCCGATGAGAATAACGATGGTTTCTTTGAATTTGGAGCCATAGAAGGATCCACCCGGGGCGTAGATGTAGATGTATTGATACCAGGTTACCGCAGGGGACAACTTAAGTTTGATGCTATTGAGATTGCTGATTTTCAAGATGAAAGTTGTAATCAGCCCGGTACTCCAGGAGCTGATATCAATGCGGTTTGTGCACTAGCGTCCCTGCGTATTACTTCTCCGGATCTTACCATTAACGCTATTGATTTTGATAGAACAAGCATAGCCCCGGGTGAACAATTGACCGTGACCTGGCATGTAGAAAACCTTGGGACGGAACTGGCCCGCGGCGGATGGATAGAAGAGGTGTTTTTGGTGTCTAATGAAACAGAAGCCCGCTATCCTCTAGGTACAACCGCTTATTTTGAAGACCTGCTGGGAAATTTTGACACCCAGCGAGAAGTTACCTACACCTTGCCCCAAGTTTTAGGAGTAGATGGACCCTGCAAGGTTGAAATAAAAATTACACCCAACAACCAAATCGCAGAGGGAGATAACGGAACGGACAACAACACCGTTCGTTCCCAAGACAACCTACAGGTCGGTAAACAACTTATTGTAGAACTTGGTAAAACTGAAATTGCAAAAACGGCTCAAGATTCTTTGAAAGTTACCGTGCAAAGAAGCGGAACTACCTTAACTGCACAAGAATTCATAGTAGAAAGCTCGGAAAATACCTACTTTGATTTGCCAAAAACCGTGACAGTTCCCATCAATAAAGTTTCAGCCATTGCCTATATCAAACCAGGACCTAACATTCCTACTACTGAAGATCAACAAATTGAATTGTACATATCCGGGGCAGGGTATCCTTCAGTACGTAAAGATTTCACCTTGTTACTGAATGAAAAATTTGACCTTGAGCTTTCGTATGATCCCGGTTTTAGTGATGTGCCAGGAAGTGAGATCACCTTTACACTGCAAAGTAAGGGGGATTTCTCTCAAGACAGGAAAGTCACTATCCAGTCCAATGCATCAAACCGTATCGATATTCCTGAGGAGGTAGTCATTCCGGCAGGCCGGCAAAATGTAAGCTTCCAGGGAACCATCCGGGATACCGGGATGATTACAAATAGCCAAGAGATTGAAGTTAAAGCCATTGGTGCAGAAAATGTGACTTCGGTAGTAAGGCTACCTTTAGGGCCTCTTCATATACCGGGATTTGAACTCATTTTAAGTGTTGGTGTACTATCCGAAGGTGATGGCCCCGAAGCTACCCAGGTTACCTTAAGAAGAACAAGTGGCTTGGACCGTGTTTTACAGGTTCGGTTAAAGGCCGATGCCCCAAATATAGTTTCCTTTCCTGGTCGGTTGACATTAGATACCAATGAAGAAGAGATTACATTTCCTGTTGGGGTGATAGAGAATACTGCTTTACAAGGAGAGGTCTCCATCCATCTTACAGCCTTGGTGATCTTTGGATCCTGCAATTGTACCAATGAAGCTTTACCAGGGGCCAAAAGCACCGTTAACTTTGTTATCTTGGATAACGATGGCCCTTCACTTCAGCTTCAGTCAGAAAACACCACGGTAGCAGCGGCCTCAAATGTGGTAGTTACACTTACCAGGCCTCCAGGAAATGCTCAAGACCTTGAGCAACCTCTTGATGTGTCATTATCGACCTCAAATCCTGGTGTAATTACCGCACCCGAAACGGTGACCATACCTGCAGGCCAATCTTCAACAACCATTACTTTAACTACATCAAATACCATCAGTGAGTTAGAAAATGCCGTTGTAACCCTTACGGCAAATGCAAAAGACATCAATGGAACAACACTGAAAATCCTCGTCACCAAACAAGAACGCCCTGATGTGTCCTTAGCTATTCTTGATTTTCCAAGCGTGTTGGATGCCGGCAGTACCGTTCCAGTAAAAATTAATGTCCGCAATGAAGGCTTCGCCACTTTTCCGGCAGGAGCCGTCATTGATATGTACGTTTCAGAAACCAACAACATCGAGGATCAACGCCCTATAGCCTCGATCCTATCACCAGGAGTAATTGGAGCAGGTGCCGCTACAGAAATCCAACACAACATCACCTTACCTCAAATAGCGGGAGAGCAATTTCTTACCGTTACCATTAATGCCTCCGGAGGGCTAGATGAATTAACAACTAAAAACAATGCAGCTAGTCAAGTCCTTACATTGCAGCCCGCTTATACCATTGATTTCTCATTAGATAAAACTACCTATGTATCCGGAGAAACGGTTAACATTACCGGGAAGGCCATAGATGCCAACAACACAGGAGTGCCCCTGGCAGCGATACAGGTCACCATTGCTAATGATATTGTTTCTAGAAATTTTGACGTACGGACTAATGCAGATGGGGCTTTTAAGTTGGCCTATACATCACTGGAAAACGAGTCGGGTACCTTTACGGTTACCGCTGCTTTCCCCGGTGCCGAGACAGCACCGCAAGCCCAATTTGATCTTTTAGGGTTCCGATGGGTGGATAAGCCTACTTATGTAAAGTGGGAGCCCATTACCGAAATACCTCTCACCCAACGGATAACCTTGCAGAACGTAACTTCGATCCCCCTTCGAAACGCACGGATACAGCTTCCTGCAGGGCTTGATTTCTCGATAGACCAAACTCCGTTGACCATCGCTCCCGATGCTCAAGAGGTGTTGGAGTTCACCATTACTACGGGTATGGCGACTATTGAAAATGCCTATACGGAAGTGCCCATAACCATTGTCTCTGATGAAGGTGCCATTTTTAAAGAAACGATCTACTACTATGCAAGAGCGCAACAAGCTTTGTTGGTGGCAGAGCCGGTTTCTATCAATACAACAATGGTCAAAGATGCTGCTAGGGTATATGAATTTACCGTTCGCAATATCGGTGAAACCACGGCAAAGAATGTGGCGGTCCGTATTCCCGAAGTGGCATGGATGCAACTTAAATCAGCACCGTTAATCGCGGAAATCCCTAAAGGCGAATCGGCACGTATCTCCCTTTCCTTACAACCCACCAATGATCTTCAACTGAATGTGCCCATTACAGGAAGCCTGGCCATAGCAGACGAAAGTGGAGCTAATGTTTCCGTTCCCTTTCGTATCGAACCTGTTTCCGAACTCACCGGAAGTTTAACAATAACCGCTACAGATGAATACACTTACAATACACCATCCCGACCAAAATTACCTGGCGCAAACGTCGTGGTAAAACGACCGTATAGCGGTACTATCGTAGCAGAGGGGGTGACCAATGATGAAGGTGTTTTTGAGATCCCTGTACTCGAAGAAGGCTATTACACCATAGCTATAACGGCAGAAAAGCATACGTCATATCAAAACAACATCACGGTTGATCCCGGGAAGGCCACTAATATCACTGCCTTTCTTTCCTACGAAGCCGTTACTTATACCTGGGATGTACAACCTACCGAAGTTGAAGATGAATATGACATAACACTTATTACGGAGTTTGAAACCAATGTTCCCAAGCCCGTGGTGGTGATGGAATTAGATGATAAAAGCCTGGAGATGGCCATAGGGGAGACCAAGGTGGTGAACCTGGACATTACTAATCATGGCCTCATCGCTGCCAATGATGTAAAAATCAACACTACGACCCTGCCCGGTTACGAGATCATTCCCTCTATTACGGCCCTGGAGGTGCTGAATGCTAAATCCGCCGTACGTATACCCGTAGAAGTGCGCCGCACCGGTAGTGGCGAGGATGAAAACGGTGGTGGCGGAGGCGGAGGCGCTGGTGGGTCCGATGGAGGAGATGAGGGTGGACCACCAGATGACCCACAAGACACAACCCCTCCAGCACCGCCAAGCAATCCAGGCCCTAAAACCTGCCGAAATGCTTTCATAACCCTTAATGCCGTCTACATTTGTGGGGGCGAAGAGCGTACCCTGTTTTCCACCCAAGTTTTCGATCGGGAAAACTCAACCTGTATCGGTGGGTTACCCAGGGGCATTACCGGGGGCGGTAGTGGCAGTGGTGGTGGAACCGTAAAAACCGTCACCCTCACGGAAATTGACCTTTGTGATCCCTGTATAGAGGCTGTGGTCAATGCCTTGTTAAGCTGCACAGGTAAGTTAACAGCAGCAAGGTGCGTTTATGGTATATTAACCACAGATTTTGGCAATTTTTGGTATGATATAATCAGGACGGCTACAACTTGCCGTGGATGGTTTAACAGGCCTATACGATGTGCATGGTCAATATATGATGCAGGTATAATCTGTGATGTGATCAATCTACCTCCATGGGTCCCCCAACCCCAGGGTCGTTTAGATGGCCGTGTATTAGCTGCATCACACCCGCTCGATTATATTTTTGAGGACTTCGCTAAGGTCAGGGAAGCCCAAGAGGCCACGCTCTTGATGTATTCAGAATATTTCAATAATACCGAATTAGAAGAAGATGAGGAAAACCTGCTGTTATTTATCAACCAAGTAGCATTGCACCTCGATGAAGAACGTCCTTTTTCTTCATCCGAAATTGAAGTGATCAAAAGCAACCTGGAAAATACTGGCATAGAAGCAAGCTATATTGACTATTTTACCAACCGATGGAATACAACGCTAGACGCCTGGGCGGAGAACATTTTTTCTCCAAATTCGCAATATCCCGATATCCTGGATAAAACAAGGATCGATTTCTATGTAGAAATTCGTGAAGACCTCAAGACACATGTCCTCGAAAGAGGGTTCGTCTCTACCTTTGATATGGTAGAGAGTGGTTATGAAGATTTAGAAGCCTACAGCCAGGAAGCTCAAGATGATAACAGCGTTTGTGCTACAGTCACCCTGGAGTTCAACCAAACCGCCACCATGACCCGTGAGGCCTTTGAAGGCACCTTGCGCATTAACAACGCCAGCAATACGGCCATCAGCGACATTGTGCTGGAGGTGTCCATCACCGACAGCGACGGTATTGATCGAACCGATTTGTTCCAGGTAAACCGGGAAGCATTTCTAAATGGCGGTACTATAGCAGCGAATAGCGACGGTGCCGGTACTGCGATCTTTATCCCTACTAAAGCGGCAGCACCGCAGTTTCCCGTACCGTATAATTTTGGTGGGGAATTCTCCTATTATGATGAAGGCAGGGGCGAGCGTGTTACTGTCGTGCTCACGCCGATAACGCTAGAGGTAAATCCGAGCCCGGATCTTATTCTCGATTACTTTGTACAGCGTAATATTTTAGGAGATGACCCATTGACCAATGCCGTAGAACCTTCATTCCCAGCAGAATTAGCGGTGCTGATCAATAATGATGGATTTGGCGCTGCCAGGAACGTGATGATCGCCTCTGCACAACCGGAAATTGTGGATAATGAAAAAGGATTACTAATTGATTTTAACATTACAGGGAGCAGTCTCAACAATAGCCCCCAGGAGCTGGGATTATTGAACATTGATTTTGGGGATATTGAACCCAAATCCACAGCCGTAGGGCAGTGGTTTTTTACCAGTTCTTTGTTAGGTAAATTCGTATCTTATGAACTAGAGGTAATCCATACCACGGATTACGGTAATGATGCCCTGGGTTTGATAAAAGAATCTAATGTGCATGAATTGATTCGTGGGGTCCGTGATTATCGGGAAGGCCAGGATGCGATAGATGAGTTCCTGGTCAATGATCAGCCCGATGCACAAGATACCCCGGACCGTATTTATTTCTCTGACGGCGGAGCTGCAGAAGTAGGTGCCGCCACTTCAGCAATACTATCCAATGCCATTGCCCCGGGTAATCTTACTACGACGCTCACTATGACTCCACAAACCCCTGGATGGACGTATGGAGTGGTACCAGACCCGGGAGCTGGGAGTTATGTATTGGAAAGTGTCATTAGGAACAGTGATGGCAGGGAGTTGCCACTTAAAAATTTCTGGCAAACTTTTGTTACGCTGCCGGGCGGCTTGGAACCTAGGTACGAAGATAACTTACACTTTCTAGACAACATTACGGGTACGGAGACCTATACGTTGCACTATGTGATCAAAGCAGCAACCACCGTTATGGCCCGCATTGAAGGAGTACCGGGGGATGAAACTACAATAACCCCCGTCACCCAATTAACAGTAGTCTTTGAGACCCCAATCGATCCCAGCACCTTTACAGTAGATGACCTGCAGGTAGTACGCCAAGGAACGTTTGTCGATGCCTCGTCAATTGTGATCAACACTACCGATAATGCAACCTTCACTCTTGATCTTAGTGCTCTTACCACCATATCCGGGTTCTATGAACTCGATGTGTCACTTGTTGATATTAGGGATATCAACGGTAATCGTGGCGAAACGGTAGCACGGGCCACATGGATACAGTTTATTGGTGACCTAGGGATTCTTAAAATAGCAAGCGGTCAAGAAGATAAAAAACCGTTGAGCCAGTTAGAAATTACCTTTAACAAAGGTATTACGCCCGGGGATGCGCTACTGGATGCCATTACCCTCAACGGAAGCGCAGTACCTAACCTTGAAGTGGTTCAAATAAGCGAACTCGTATATCTCATTACAGGTCTTGAAGATTATAACCAGCAAGATGGTGCATACGAGCTAGAGATTGACCTGGCCAATATTACCGCAACAGATGGTAGTACAGGATTTGCGTCTCAAAGCTATATATGGTACGTAGATACTACCGCTCCTGCAATACGAGTGCTGACCCCACAAAGCCAGGCCACTACAAACCCACAATTTGTTACCCAGGTGGAGGTAGCGCTCAGTGAAGCCATCGAAGAAGTACTTGACCCTAATGCTATACAATTACTAAGAGATGGCACGGCTATAGAGGCACCGTTGACCATTGAGCAATTAGATACCGCTAAATACCTGGTCAAAGGTTTAGGTACATTTACCCAAGAAAATGGGGAATACACACTTACCATAGACCAATCATCGTTAAGAGATATGAACAACAATACTGGGTCAGGCGATAAAACCCTTACCTGGCAGGTCAACGTAACTGACTTGGTTGGGTTTGGCTCAATCGCCGTTGCTCCAGACCTTGGAATTTCGCCAAACGACCAAATAACCTCTGGTGATCATGTGGTACTTCAATATACTACATTAGAAGACCAATTGAATGTTGAGATATACGAAGTTGTCGATGGAACATCAAAAATACTACAGCGCGAATACAGGGAAGAAAAAGAAACCTATGCATTTCCGCTCAGTGACACCCCCGGAAACAGGCGGTTAGAACTACTCGCCGTGGACAGCTATGGAAATATCTCGGCACCAGGGCGAATTGAGGCATACATTGATTTTACAGACTTGCAGGTCGAAGCCATCCCCACTAAAATCAATGAACAAGATGCATGTTACGGTTTTGACTATATTACCTTGGTATTCTCCGAGGCCATAGCAGAAGAATCTTTGACTCCCGGTGTCTTTTCTTTTGAAACTTCTGGTATTCCTGTAGACAATGTGGCGTTCGATATTACTAAGATGGACGATTTCACCTATACGCTGCAAAACATTACCTATACATCAAGTAACGATCTGTGGCTGGCCATTGACAAAACAAAAATTAGAAAGGCATTGAGTGGTAAGTACGGAACCGGGCCGGAGTATTTCGACCTCGGATTACCTAGCAACTATGCCGTCGCCCTAGATGGTAACGACACAGCAGAAATAAATGAAATCGAAACCTATACGGTAAGCGGCGAAGTTGCCAATGGGGATTGGGTTGTCATCAATGGAGAAATCCAAGAAAGCTCTGATACAGCAATTAAGGTGAAATGGTTGGTAGATGGAGTACAATCCCTGATGTTCCGTTACCAGACATCTTTAGGGTGCCAGGAAGTATTGGTTAAAAATATAACGGTCAACAAAGTTGTTACGGGACTACCAGATGTCCCGGGTCCAACCACGACATACTTAAAAGTAACACCTGTACCCAATAATGGGTCTTTTACCATACATACCGATCGTAAGATAACAAGTTGTACCCTAGCCATTTTCGATTTGCATGGTCAGCGTGTGTATTACGAGCAAAATGTTTCCCTATCCGAAGGGATTAAAGAGATTAAAGTTATAGGCCTATCCCCCGGGGTTTACAATCTTACCCTTGGCGATGAAAATGACGGTAATGATAAATTGAGAAGTCTAAGGTTTGTTGTTGAATAGTTGCCAGGATAGCTGGAATTAAGGATGTAAGTGTTTGGTAGACTCTAAATATCTTTAGTCAACGTTGGGTGTATAACGACTAATTATTTAATGTTCTTCGTGTTATATTAAATAGCTTAGAAGCTTTTCTCAGGGTTATTTTTTCCTAACCCGGAGAGGGCCGAGCGTTAAGAAACCATCCAGTGAATGGTTTTAGCCAGGTGCCAGCAAGCGAAGCGGGCAGGGGAGACGAGCCGTGGGTTGGCATAAAGTTTTTGGAGCAAGGCAATTCTACCAGCAGGAGGGTAGGGCTGGAACACTCTTTTGGCATTTTTGGACTTTGTGGTGGGCTAGAGGGAATGTTGAATGGGTGTGGAAGCTTGGGTCAAATGGATCAATTTCTTTTAAAATTCGTATCTTTGATTATATGAAAGATTCAATCAAAGAAGCACTCCGGGCTGAAAAGGCAATGAATCAGGCTTTGAAAGACCAACAGGCAAAGCCAAAAAAGCAACGTTCCACATCCAAAGTGAGCGTTGTTGCAGAAAAAATCTGATTTAACCCCCAAGCCTGAATTTGTAGTCATTGCAGGCCCCAACGGCGCTGGTAAGTCTACAACAAGCCTCAACATCCTTGAACCATTTGGTATAAAAGCATTCGATTGGGACAAACAGTTTCAATTGAAATGGAAGAATTTTAATTACGATCCGGTCGTAATAGATGGAGTAAGGGAATCTATTAATGCTGACTTTCAATCACACATTGAAGGGTCATTTGCTAACAATGCACCTGTAGCTTACGAAACTAACTTTCATTCTGATTACAACTTTGAATTGGCTAGCCGTGCCAGGGATTTGGGTTATATTTGTTCACTATATTTTCTTGCCCTAAATGATCCTGAACTTGGAATTAAACGAGTTGCAGACCGTGTGCAAAAAGGTGGTCATCATGTGAGTGAATCTACTATTCGTGAAAGGTTTCGAGTGGGCCTGGAAATGTTGGATAACAAAGCTTCACAATTCTATGATCGTATTTTTATATACGATTCCGGACAGACATTTAGACTACTTTTAGTTATTGAAAACGAGGAAATCGTATACAAAGCTGAGAACTTAGTACCCAAAATAATCAATCGGCTTCCGAATATAAAATCTCAGCTTAAGGACTTTCAACAATAATTGTGATTTCTCGATCGTTCCAAGCTATTTAATATAATGGCAGATTGTGTTATGTTACTTAGCTTCGGTTGAATGGGCTGGCTAACAGTTTTCTGAAGGGAAGGGAAATTATGCAAGCAGGAGGGAAGGTTCTGGAACACTCTTTTGTCACTCGTCACGAGCGAGGAACGTTGGCTTGCAGGGCAGGAGAGTGGCAAATGTGTGTGGAAGAAAGGGTTGATTAAGCGTTAGGGATTGAGGTAAGTATCGTGTACTGCCGAAAGCCCGACCCGAAGGGTAACGCCCAAATGAAATTAATTACGTCTCTTCGTCCATAAAAACCAATGGACATACAAGTAGCTATCACTCAGTTCTTAGGACACTGCAAATACGAGAAGAACCTTTCAAATTTTACCCTACAATGCTATGAACTAGACTTGAGGAAATTTCGAGAATTCTTAGCCACACAAGGAATCTCAAAGATTGAGCAAGTAGACAAAACAATCATTCGCTCATACGTCAAAGTCTTAAGTCATTATAAGCCTAACACTGTAAAAAGGAAAGTAGCTTCAGTAAACGTACTATTCAATTTCCTTGAGTATGAAGATGAAATTCCAACAAGCCCATTTCGAAAAATAAAGATTGCAATTAAAGTAGCTAAGCGTATTCCAGTCTCTTTAACCTTGACAGAAGTCAAGCAACTATTTGACTATTTAGAGCAAGAAAGAAGGCGACAATTAATAGTAGGATATCCATACTACAGCTGTATTGTGAGAGACATGGCGCTTCTCGAATTAATGTTTTCTAGTGGCCTGAGGATCAGGAAAGTATGCGCTATCAAGATTGGCGATATTGATTTCCAAGCACACACGATTAAAGTATGGGGAAAGGGTAGTAGAGAACGCTTGATCTATATTCCAAGTGAAGAGACGTGGATTAAGATCTGTTCGTATTATCAGCTTTTTAAAACCAAAATTCACGAATTGGATTACTTTTTCATAAGCTTAGACGACCGGAATATAAATCCCCAATCCATTCGTTTCAGGATTACCAAATACACAAAAGCTGCTGGGATAAGTAAGAATGTCACACCACAGACATTTCGTCATACATATGCCACATTATTACTTGAGCAAGATGTTGACTTGAGACATATTCAGCACTTCCTAGGACATAGTTCAATTTCTACCACACAGATGTATACAAAAGTGAATTCTGAGAAGCAACGAGAAATCTTGAAAGCAAAACATCCTCGATTTCAATTTTAACTTTCATTGTATAAATCATCTCAAATTATAAGATAAAATTTGATAATATAGTTATCTTCCACCTTCGTCAATTTAAGAGCTGATGAATCGAATAAAAATGGTGCTTGAGGAGAAAGGAATTAAGCAGAAATGGTTAGCGGAAAAACTGGGAAAGAGCTACAATATGACCAACTCATATGTCCAAAACAGAAGCCAGCCTAGTTTGGAAGACCTTAACCGGATTGCTAATATTCTTGATGTAGATGTTAAAGACTTGCTTGTTTCAAACAAATAATATGAACCTAACTGATAAGGATAAAGAGATAATAAAGAAATGTATAGATGAAGGTAAGACCATACCTTCCATTTACAGGCAAAAATTATTTGGATCGGATGAGACAGAGTACATAGAGGCTACCAAAGACTACAAGCTAGCCTATCAAGGGAAAGCCCGGAAAGAAGATATTATTGCTAATACGCCAGCTGCGCCCTTACAGAAAATTAGAAGTTTTAACTCCGACAATAAGTTCAAAGAAGATTGGAGCAACATGCTAATCTTCGGGGATAACCTCCTAGCTCTAAAAGCCATTTATGAAGACCAGCAAGGTCCCAATAAATTCAAGACCAAAAACAAGATTAAGCTCATCTATATAGACCCTCCATTTGCCACCAAGCAGGATTGGATGAAGGATCGAGAAAAAGCCTATAGAGATAAAATCATAGGTTCACAATTCATTGAGTTTCTAAGAAAACGACTAATCCTATTAAGAGAAATTCTAGCAGATGATGGTGCAATTTATTTGCACCTAGACTACAAAAAGGGGCATTATATTAAAGCTATTCTTGATGAGATTTTTGGTGAGCATAATTTTCGAAATGAAATTATTTGGCAACAAATCACAGCTCATAATATGAGATCTAAAGGTTACGTCAGGTCAAATGCAAATATCTTTTTTTATACGAAATCAGAGGATTTCACTTTTAATGAACAGTTTATCGGGTATGGCGAAGCACAAATGAGCCGATTTAAGCGTGATGAAAACGGCCAATTGTATAAAGCAGAGAACTTAACTTTTTCAACTGCAAATCCGAACCGACAATTTGAGTGGAGAGGAACACAACCTTCAGCAAATAGATCATGGGGCGCTGATTTAGATAAGCTGGAAAAATGGTGGGGCGAAGGCAAGATTTTGAAGAAAAGCGATGGTTCACCTAGGCTTGATGGATTAAAAATTTATTTAAGTGAAACAAAGGGAGGTAACCCCTTAACCACGAATTGGACTGACATTGATCGTGTAGGAAATACCTCTGATGAAAGAGTTGATTATCCTACTCAGAAACCTGAAACACTTCTGGAGAGAATAATTAAAGTTTCTTCAAATGAAAATGAAATTGTAGTTGATTGTTTTAGTGGATCAGGAACAACAATATCCGTTGCTGAGAAATTAAAGAGAAAATGGATTGGTATCGATTGTGGAAAATTAGCAATATATACTGCCCAAATGAGGCTTAACAAACTTAGTAATGTCATAGGATCTCCAAAATCTGACAAATCAAGATCTCATTCAAGAATAAATGATTTTGATGATCACTACAAGTCCTCTGCAAGAGGATTCCTGATGGTTCAAGATAAAGCAAGGTCTGGTGACTTGATAATAACTGATTCCTTCCTTGAAAATCTGTCAGCTTTATTGACCAATGTCCTTTCTGGAAATAGGACTGAGGAATTTTCCTTAGCCTGCCCAGAAGATAAGTTCAAAGTCAAGGAGCTTACAGTAACCGATAATTTAGATAATGAGGACGCTAAAGCAGGAGAGAAGGTGGTGATAGTTGGCCGTGTCAAGTTCCTCATTTCCTTCATTCAACCCAAAGAGAAAACTGAAAAGCCAAAACCGCTGAAATCTAAGGAATTCACACTTTATAATGCTGGGATTTATGATGAAACGATGATAAAGGAAATGGATTGGGCACAATATCAACCGTTTGTTGCGCAGCTTTTTGGCGTGCGGTTAAATCAGCACAAAATCAATGGGTTCAATGCTGACGGTTATATTGGCACCAACTCGGCCTACATATGGGATTACCCAAATCAAAAGACGCTCCATTTAGATGAAGAGTATGTAAAGTCCCTTCATGAGGCATTATCCGGTAAAGCAGGAGATCGATTTTACATCATTGCTCCGATATCTTCTTTGGGTTTCATGCAGGATGAAATTCATCATGGCAATACCATTTATACATTTCTTAAAGTTCCGCTTTCGGTACTAATGGCATTGATTAACAAAGGTGAACCAGGTGCATTGAAGCAGCCAGTAAGTGAATCAGATGTAAATGAAGTGATGGATGCTGTTGGTTTTGATTTTATATCTCAACCTGAGGTAAAAGCAGAATATAAAAGAGCAACGCCTGCTAATAACGATCTATTCAATGCGAGTGAAACTGATTACATCATTGAGATAAAGTCATTTAGGTCAAACACTCTTGCTTATGATCCTGAGGATTTTGAAAACTTCGAAACCTATTCTATGGTGATGATCGACAACAATTACAATGATGACTATTTTAATCTCTACCAGGTATTTTGGGCAGATAAGACATTATTAGAGAAGGAAGATCGTGCAATCGTTAGGGTTCCAGAAAAAGATTTTATCGGTGAAAAATTGATGATCATTTTCATGGATAAGTATGGGAACGAACTCAAAATCATTAAGACTAAAAAGGAATTTAAATGAGCATACAATACAAACAAGATGATTTTGTGCTTAAAGTAGATGATCATTCATCTGATGTAAATGAAGCTGTAGGAAAATATGAAGCATATTTAGATGCAATCACTACTCCTTCATTTGAGCATGTTCGAGAAGCTATTCGGCAAGCTTTCAGATTTATGGTCAGTAATAAGTATGAAAATACAGAAACCCTTGCAAAAGAGAACTGGGAGCAAAATTCAAAACTACAGCTTAAGTATAATGCATGGGAACAGTATCTGCTGAATATTCAGATTCCATCTAAGAAGGCTGTTAGCATCGATCTCGCAACAGGAACGGGCAAGAGTTGGGTTATTTATGGTATTGCTCAGCTGGCTTTAGCAGAGGGGTTGGTTGATAAAGTACTCGTTTTATGTCCGTCATTAACTATCGAAGAAGAACTAAAAGGTAAATTTGAACAACTTGCTGGAGACAGCACAAATCAGAAAATTCTACAAGAATTAGGATCGGTATTCGCCTCACCGAGTATCAAGAATGCGAATGTACCTATACTGGAAGGTGACATTTGTGTTGAAAACATTCATGCAGCCTATCAAAGAACTGGATCATCCATCAAGGATAGCTTTGAGGGAAAAGGAGCTAGAACTTTAGTAATTAGTGATGAGGCACATCATATCTATAGTCCTGATGATGCATCAACAAAGAAATGGTTTGATTTTATTACTAGCAAAAGTTATGATTTTGCTTACCATATTGGTGTCACTGGAACACCTTACATTGAAAACGATTATTTCCATGATGTAATTTATCGTTATGGTATACGGCAGGCGATTGAAGATGGGATCGTTAAGAAAATTGATTACAAGCTAGAGGAAGCTGATACTGATAAGGGATGGGATGAAACCTGGCACAATCATCAAGAGTTGGTCAAGGAGTACGCAGGTAAACTTAGGCCACTATCAATAATTGTAACTGACAGAATTTATCGCACCGTTGAGATTTGGAAAGAGTTATCAGAATACATCTCGAAAAAGGAGGGTATTTCATTTGATGAGGCAAGTAAAAAAGTAATTTGGGTATCATCGGGAGTACCATCTAAGGCATCTGAAAAAAGTCTGGTTGAATCAATCCTTGAAAAACCTGAAAAGGTTAGAAAGGAGAATTTATCTCTACTGAAAACAGTTGATGAACCTGACAATCCTGTGGAATGGATTGTCTCTGTGGCAATGCTCACCGAGGGTTGGGATGTTAAAAATGTGTTTCAAATAGTTCCTCATGATAAAAGAGCATTTAACTCGAAATTATTAATTGCTCAAGTTCTTGGACGAGGTTTGCGAATTCCTGCAGAATTAGAGCAACCTGTTTATGTTAAAGTTAATAACCATGAAAAATGGTCCTCTGAAATAAAAGGACTGTATGAAGAAGTGCTGGAACTTGAAAATAGAATATCCTATGGATATTCAGAAAGCAAGAAACAGTATGATTTTCCTATCTATAATCTTGATTACATAGTTGAAGAGAAGAAAGTAGCAAGTACAAAACAATCCAAGGATAAGGAACCTAAAATTGAGGTACTTAAGCCACAGGCAAAGGTCAAACAGACCACCAGTACCTATTCAGCTTCAGGTACTTCTACTTTTCAATTAGAGATTCAAGATACGGAAACAATTAGTGCAGCAGCGAGACAAATTAAACTATTCCTGAAAGACAAGGACATAGAGATTTCTAAGAATTGGCCAATCAAAAAAATCGAGGAATTCATAACCACTAATCTTGAAAAATTAGGGTACGATTCTTCTTTCGTGAGTAGAGAAAATTTAGCCACATTCAAACAGTCTTTTGGCCCAATGTTTAGAACCTCTGGAGAGGTTGTGCGACTGTCAACAAAGGCCAATAATACACGAGAAATTCATCAAGCTAATTTGCCAAATCAATCATTCTCGGAAAGTAGCATTAAAAGAGATGGATTTCTATTTTATTCAAAAGAGAGAGTATCAGAGCTTAATCCAGAAGAACAGGAAATACTTAAAAGTTATATTGATGACAAGGACAATTACGACCATGTTAGAGAGGCGATTGTCAAATACGGTGGTAAGGAATCTGAAATTGAGTTTTTAAAACATAATTTTTTTGAAAAAAAAGATAGCGCAATAAAGTCTGTTCAATCTTTAATTTTTGTCTCTTTTAAACCTGAAAAAGAGTTCGTTTCTCTTCTTTTAGAAAACGTTGATTTGATCGATTCCTTTTTAAAATCTCCTGATAAAGGGTTTTATGCATTCCCATATTCTTATAAGCCTTCAGAAACTGGATCAAGTCATGTGAAGCGGGAAAATTTCAATCCCGACTTTTTTCTTAAGCTTCGTGATCAGAATATAGTTCTTGTTGTCGAGATCAAAGCTGATGGAGATAGCAGCCAAAAGAATAAGGCCAAATATAGAGACGGGTTGAAGCATTTTGAAACACTAAACAAGAAACTGAAGGACAAAGGCATTGATTGGGAATATCATTTCTATTTCTTGTCAAGTGATAACTACACGGATTTCTTTCAAGCCATTTGGAATGAAAAATTAGCTTGGAAATCTGAGTTGATGCAGTTGTTAGATGAATCAAAACACCCATTTTGATGAACAGTTTTGGTGGTAAATGGACAGAAGAAAAGATTGAAGTATTTATTAAATACATCAAGGCTTACATGCACATTCTCAAAAAATATCCTCAATGGCCATTGCTATATTTTGACGGTTTTGCTGGATCAGGTGAAATTCAAACAAAGGATGATGACTTGGATTTGATGGAAGGTGTGGCTGCCCGAGTCCTTTCATTAGAAGATCCTCGTGCCTTTGATGTTTTTTACTTTGTGGAAATGGACACTGCAAAAGCGACCAAGCTAAATACTTTTATAAAGGATAAATTCCCTGCAGTGAAACAAAAGTTTGTTTCTGCTGCTGACTGTAATGAAAAGTTGATTGGACTTGCCAACTGGTTAAGAAGGCCAGAAAACAAGCATTACCGAGGTGTTGTTTTTATCGATCCATTTGGAATGCAGGTTAAATGGGATTCGCTTAGGGAACTACAAGGATTACACATCGATCTTTGGATTCTAGTTCCAACTGGTGCAGCAGTAAATCGATTACTTAAACGAAAAGGGCTTTCACCTGAAAACTGGTTTTCCAGTCTTGGAGATTTTTTTGGAGTTGAGCCAGATCAAATCAAGGAAAGATTCTATAAGGTGAACCCTCAAATGAATTTATTTGGACAAACTGAGCATCTTAAAATTGATAAAGCGGCAGAGGAAGCAGCAAAGCTTTATAAGGAAAGGCTTAATACTATTTTCAAGTTTGTATCTAATCCATTAGAAATGCGAAATTCTAGGAACGCTATTATTTTTCATTTCTTTATGGCATCCAATGTGCAGGTGGCAATGAAAATAGCAAATGACATTGTAAAAAATCAAACAGCTTAAAATGGCAAAATCTTCTATAGAGTGGACTGAATCAACTTGGAACCCGGTAACAGGATGTTCAAAGGTATCTGCAGGATGCAAATTTTGCTACGCAGAGACCATGACTCGGAGATTGAAAGCCATGGGTTTGGAAAAATATAAAGATGGATTCAAAAATGTTCGGATTCATCCAACCACATTAAGTGATCCTTACGAATGGACTGGGTCTAAGATCGTGTTTGTTAATTCGATGAGTGATTTATTTCATCCGGATGTTCCTGATGAATTTATAATACGAGTTTTTCAAGTAATGAATGACAATTCACATCACATATTCCAGGTTTTAACAAAGCGGCCTGAAAGAGCTGCAAAAATGAATAACAAATTATACTGGTCTGCTAACATATGGTTTGGAACATCAGTCGAAGACTCAAAGGTTATTGAACGAATCGATCTAGTGAGACTTACGGATGCCAAGACTAAATTCTTGTCATGTGAACCGCTTATTGGACCGCTAGAAAACCTTAATCTTTCAAGTATTGACTGGGTGATTGTAGGAGGGGAGAGCGGTAGAACTCCCAGACCTATGGAAAAGGATTGGGTATTGGAAATTAAGGAACAAGCACAAGTTTACGGAGCAAAATTCTTTTTTAAACAATGGGGCGGCACGAACAAGAAAAAGACTGGGCGCAAATTAGACGGGAAGTTTTATGATGAGATGCCTAACATTAATTATTAGTAGTCAATTCACTATTGTTTTAATAGCATGACAAATCAATGGTAATGAAATTAAGAGGTGGCGTTTTAATAATCGGTTCATTGTATTGGCAAAATGATTTGAAACCAGGAGATAAAAAACGTCAAGAATGGCGTTGCAATCGATTAGATATGGCTTCATCTGTTAATGTTAAGGTTCCTATTCGCTATGGAAGATCCTCGAAGAAAGGTGGTGAAATTTACACCATGATCTTTGACAACAAGCTTCCTCCGCAAGACTATGGAGTTGCTAAGTTTGTACCATTTCAAAACCAGACAGAAGTAAATATATATGAGGAAGCCACTGAATTATCAAAATCTGAAGGAGTAGGGCAGGATTATATTAAAGGAACAAAGGGAGACTCAGTTGCGTGGTGTGTTTGCACTATAGCGTTCAATCCAAAAGTCGAGAAAAAGCTAAAATCAAATATCCTCAAAAAATGGGAATCTGAGTTACAAAATAATGAAATTGGTTACGGTAGATTTTTAACCGATAGTAACATATACAGTTCCATTAAGAGTGGAGAATTAGCTATTTCTTGGCCCAAGAACCTAAGAAATTATGACTTTTTAATTGCTACATCAACCAGACCAGATCCACGTTCTATAATTCCTGAATCTGAAATTGCTGAGCTTGTCTATAATCGCCCATACTTTCATCCAAATATTCAATTTGGAATAACTACTTGCCAAGACAATAAGATTTTTGATCGCCAAAAGAAAAGTGTCTCTCAGTGCAAAAATGATTTTGAGAAATTAATCTTTCTAGCACCTAAGATTCGTGTTGGATTTGATCAGAAATGGGCAGAAAACTTCCCAAATGAACCTGGCATTTATGCTGTATTTGATAAAGAAAAAACTATATATTTTGGTGAAACCGGTAACATAAGAAAGAGAATGAGGGATTTAAGAAGAACGGTAAATCATTCATTACGAAGAACTTTGGGCTTTGAATTATTTGGCGAGAAGGCTACAACAAAGATCAAATTTTCAGATAGAGTAGAGATAAAATTGAATGAATACTTTGAAAAGAATATCTCAGTTGCTTGTGTAGTACAAAAATTTGGAAGACTAGAAATTGAAGAATTCCTTGTAGACAAATACAAAGAACAGCTATATAATAAAAAAAGCAAAAGAATGTAGTCAAATGAATAAACAAAGAGTCGATGGGTGACTATAAACTAATTAGAATCAAGGCTAGTAGAAATCAAGAATGTGCCATTCAAATTTGAGAAGAAGTGAGAAGGTTCATTGCATATTTCGACTATTTGGGATTTAAGGATTTCATAGAAAACAATGATTTGTCAGAACAGAAGAAGTCAATGGCTAATATCTATCGAGATATCGAGAGTGCCTTGGGTCAGGACAATACAAATGACATGCCTCATGGTGTAGTTGCCGATTTATCTAAATCCAAAATTAATTGTATCAATTTTTCTGATACTGTAGTCTTCTTTACCAATGACGATACTAAAGAATCACTTCATGAATTACTAGAAGTGGCTTACAAGTTCAATTGGCAAGCAATTGATTTTTTCTTTCCAGTTAGGGGAGCTTTGGTCTATGGTGAATTAGTTTATGTTGACTACAAGGAACAGAATAGCCATGGTGGTGTCTATAATATAAACTCTGTTTTTGGTAAAGGGCTTGTGTCTGCTCATATAAAAGCTGAATCACAAAATTGGGCAGGAACAGTAATTGATCAAAGTTTCGTAAATCAAATGAACAACATGGGGCTAGATTCAGAAGTACTTCTTATTAACTATGCTAAAAAGTATAAAGTCCCTTATAAGGATGGAATTGAGGAACCTGATGAATATGTGCTTAACATTATCAAGGGAACTTTAAACGAAGAGGCGTTTAAGAATTTTGGGAAAGGTGTAACGGATAATTTTGAAAATTTGAACAAATCAACTGACCATCCAAGTGTTCAAATAAAACTTAATAATACACTTCACTTTTTGAAAAGCTATCTAGATAGAGTAAAATGAGGTTGTTTAGTTATTGTATTCCAACGGATGATGGAGCTGCTCCAAATCCATACTTCGGAATATGCACGCTAACAATTTGTAAGCCATTCATAAGAAGAAATGCAGAAGTTGGAGATTGGATTGCTGGTGTTGGTTCAAAAAATGTAAATGGAATCGACTATTCGGGAAGATTGGTATATGCAATGAGAGTCACTGATGTCATGAGTTTAGAGGATTATGATTCTTTCTGTAGAGATCAACTATTAGGGAAAATCCCAGATATACGCTCAAAAAACTACCAAAAACGAGTAGGGGACTGTATCTACGATTTTGAAGCTAATGCTGATGGTAAACTAAGGCCTAGTGTACATGGATTAGGTAACAGAAAAACGGATTTAGGTGGTAAAAACACATTATTGTCCACTCATTTCTACTATTTCGGCGATCAACCCATTGAAATTCCTCAAGAGTTAACCGGAATCATAAAACAAGGGCAAGGACATAAATCCACATCAAATGAAGGTGTAAAACTGCAATTCGTTGAATGGATTGAGAATGCTGGTTATCGGATAAATAGTCTGAATGGTAAACCTCAGGTTCAAGTAACATTCAAACAATCTCAAGAATCAGATTCTATTGAAGGTTCAACATGCTTTAAAAGATGTATAGAATCCGAAGAAGATGAGACTCATGAGCTAATACATTAGTCATTTACTTAATTCAAGAATGACCAAAACTCCCTAGAAAGGGAGCTTAGAAATGCCAATCTCATAGCGCATAAAGCGGATATAATAGTGGAAAATGCCATGATACCAATAGCCGGAAATGCGATAGGAGCAACTGGGGAAACGCCGGATGTAGAACCAACCACGAAGAAACCAGAAGCGAAAACGCCTGTGAACTAAATAACGAGAATCCATAATAAAATAAGATAAAAGTGAAACCCCGGTAACCGCACCAGGGAAAGCGGTTTGACCCGGAAGGTCTGAAGCAAATGCAAGTGTCCAAGCCGGTTTACGGTGGGTTGACTTGTGCGATGGCTAAATAGGCTTGGATTTATTTTACACTTGTCATTTCCCGAAGAGCAACCGGAGCTTTGCTTTTGACTGTGGGGAATACCCAAGTATGTATTCGTGTTATGTTAAATAGATTAGGAGCTTTTCGCAGGGTTATTTTTTCCTAACCCGGAGAAAAGCCGGGGTTGGCATAAAGTTTTGGAGGGAAGGAATTCTACCAGCAGGAGGGCAGGGCTGGAACACTCTTTTGGCATTTTTGGATTTGTGTGGTGGTTGGAGGGAATGGTAAATGGGTGTGGAAGCTTTGGGTTGCTTAGACTACTTATTCCTTTTGATTCACTTCGAAAAATACCCAAGGTTGGGTATTGATAAGACCTCGCTTTTGAGGCAGTTTTAAAACAAAAAATGAAAAGTTTCACGATTTTATTACTCCTTTTAACCTTACTTACGCATAGTCTAATGGCACAAGATGACGAATTTAGGCTAGAAGATCTTGCTATTGAATTAGCTTCAACTCATGAAGAAACGCAGAATTCATTTAATGCAGAGATTGAAAAAATCGCCAGAGCTGGATATATCGGTGAATATGTGCCATTGATATCGGCGTAAAGTATGCCAGTCGTATCGGATTAACTTGTGCCACCTCTATCGGTGGAAAGTGTGCCAC
>JANQLQ010000315.1 GCA_028280565.1 Fulvivirga sp. | reverse complement strand
AAATAGAGGGTTGCCGACTGTTTACTGCCGACTGTCGACTTTGGGAACGAGACCGAAAAAATAGATTGAACGTCAATTGAAATGTGACACGACACTAGGCTGGAATCCCTATATTTGGCCGTAAATCATGAGTATATGATCTGTGCGTTAAAGCATTCCTTGGAATCCTATTGGCTGATTTTAGTAATAGTTGCCGTTTCTGCTTGCCAGCAAGAAGTAGATAAGCCGGTTGACACAGGGGTTAACAAGTTTTCCGATCCCGTTCTAGTCCAGGTCTATGAATATCAAGACCAGCGGGATACAGAATCCCTGCTAGGGTTTTTTAATGACGAATCTTCAAAATACCGGGAGGAGGCTGCCTTGGCCTTTGCTTCTGTGCAAGATACCTCGGCTATTCGTCCTTTAGCCCTTTTACTTAACGACGGCAGTGCACGAGTAAGACGCGCCGCGGCATATGCACTAGGTCAAATGTATGACCGTCAATGTATTGATCCGTTGGTGCGGGCGTTACAAACGGAAGACTCTGTATTCGCCAGGAAAGAGCTCATAGAGGCGTTAGGTAAGGTGATCACTATGGAGACCATAGACCTTCTGCACCAGGTGGCTATTGGCAGTGAAAAAGAAAAAGAGGGTTTGGCTTGGGCGCTTTACAGGGCAGGCATAAGGAATGTTCATGATGGGATCACGCTAGATATAGCCTTAAGCTTGTTAGATATGGCGAATAGCTATGAGACCCGCTTAGGCGCTGCACATTTTTTTGCACGTAGCCCTAACTTGGCACTGGCTGGTCGCGAGGGCCTACTGATCCGGGTGGCGACTTCAGATCCTTCCCCGGCGGTGCGTATGGCCGTTACTAAGGCCCTAGGCACCGTAGTGACCCAAAAATCAGCAAAGGCGCTTACTATGGCTATTTTGAAGGATACAGATCCAGGGGTACGGGTCAATTGTGCCAAAGCCATGGAAAATTTCCCTATGGATCAAGTTCAACCCGCTTTAACAACGCTCCTACAGAATGATAATATCAATGTGCGAATAGCGGCTGCCCAAGTTTTAGCTTCCAAACCCGCGAAATTGAGCTGGGAACAAGTGAACGGTATTACAGGCTGGAGGGTAAAGAGCATCTTATTGGGAGGACTACTGAAATATGCCTCGACAAAAGATGAGTTCACCCGTGCAATACAAGGAGAATATGAGACCGCCGATAACCCATATTACAAGGCGGGCTTGTTAAGTGCCCTCGGAAATGTACCGGTGGCAAAAGATTTTATCTTTAAAGAGACCTTGGCACCGCCACACCCGGTAATTGGAACAGCCGTGACGAAAGCGCTTATAAGCATCCGCCAGCATAAGGATTTCCCGGAGAATTGGACAAAAGATTTTGCCAATAAATTCAAGCAGATCATTGAAACAGGTGATGTGGGCTCGATCGCCTTGGTATCGCAAATGTACCTGCGGCCCGGGCTGAAATTCAGTGAGCAATATGATGACTACAAATTCCTGGAGAGTGCTAAGAACAGGCTTACACTCCCACGGGATAATGAAGCGCTGCAGGTTTTGAACGCGGCAATTGCCCTTTTTAAGGGATTGGAGAGGCCTGTTACAAAAAACGAATACAATCATCCCATAGATTGGGAACAGGTAAAGCAGATTCCCAAACGGCAAAAAGTAACGATAGAGACTGCCAAGGGAAATGTAACCTTAAGACTCTTGGTAGAAGATGCCCCGGCCACGGTATCGAATTTCCTTTCATTAGTGGATACCGGGTATTTCAATGGGAAAAATTTTCATCGAGTAGTTCCGAATTTTGTCGTACAGGGCGGTTGTCATCGTGGGGATGGTTATGGCTCGGAGGACTATTCGATCCGGTCAGAGTTCGCCAACTTACGTTATCAGCAAGGCTCAGTAGGGATGGCCTCTGCCGGCAAAGATACCGAAGGCACACAATGGTTTATTACACATTCGCCGACGCCGCATCTTGATGGTAGGTACACTATTTTTGCACAGGTAGAAGAGGGCATGGAGGTGATAGACCAACTTGAAGTAGGGGCCGAAATAATTCAAATAAAGGTGATGGGTAATGGGGTATAATGACCAGTATCTTGTAGAAAAAGATACCCACTTACATCCAAAATCACTAGTTTGCACCTTTGCACGCCAGGTGCTAATGGAAAGGATATGCCAGGAAAAATACAGTCGCAAAAACTAGGCTTGCTCGGGGGAGGGCAATTAGGCCGTATGCTGATCCAGTCAGCCTTAGACCTCAATATTGATATCCATGTCATGGATCCCGACAGTGAAGCTCCCTGTAAGAATATAGCTTCTACCTTTACGATAGGTAAGCTTACGGACTTTGACCAAGTGTATGAATTCGGCAAGGACTGTGATATTCTCTCCATCGAGATAGAAAATGTGAATACCGAGGCACTCCAAAAACTCCAGCAAGAGGGAAAAAAAATATTTCCACAGCCTCCCGTTGTTGCACTCATACAAAATAAGGTGAAGCAAAAGAGATTTTACGTGGAGAACGGCATTCCCACGGCCCCCTTTGAAGAAACAGCAGGTTTGGCCGACGTGGTCGCAAAAAGATCAATGCTGCCCATGGTGAATAAGCTTGCTACAGAAGGGTATGACGGCCGGGGTGTGAAGATCTTAAAGACAGAATCGGACTTAAGCGTGGCTTTTGATGCCCCCGGGTTAGTAGAGCATTTGGTAGATTTTAAAGCAGAGATCGCTATAATGGTAGCTCGAAATGAGCGTGGTGACATAAGCACCTTCCCCGCTGTAGAAATGGTGTTTCATCCCACGGCCAACTTAGTGGAATACTTGTTCTCACCTGCCAATATCTCGAAAGCCGTGGAGGAAAAGGCAAGTGAAATTGCTAAAAAGGTGATCGGGAAGCTACAAATGGTGGGAGTGCTAGCCGTCGAGATGTTTGTGACGCATGATGACCAGGTGCTGGTAAATGAAATTGCCCCCAGGCCCCACAATAGCGGGCACCAAACGATAGAAGCCAACCTTACCTCTCAATACCAGCAACATTTGCGTGCTATCTTCAACTTTCCTTTAGGGCATACTACGCAGATCATACCCGCCGCCATGGTCAATCTATTGGGAGAAGAAGGCTATACTGGTGAGGCGGTGTACAAGGGGCTAAAGGAGGTGATGGGTCTTGAAGGTGTGTACGTGCATTTGTACGGCAAAAAACTGACCAAACCTTTCAGGAAAATGGGGCATGTTACGATCGTAGATCAGGACATTGCCCGGCTAAAAGATAAAGTACAACTCGTGAAACGCACACTTAAAGTAATTGCATAAATGACACAACCCTTGGTAGGAATAATAATGGGAAGCCAATCTGACCTGCCTGTTATGCAGGAAGCCGCAGATATACTTTCGGAGTTGAAGGTTCCCTATGAATTGACCATTGTCTCCGCCCATCGTACCCCTCACCGGATGGTGGACTACGCCGAATCGGCCAAAGAAAGGGGGTTAAAAGTGATCATTGCTGGGGCCGGGGGTGCAGCGCACCTCCCGGGCATGGTAGCCTCGCTAACTACGCTTCCCGTGGTGGGCGTTCCCGTAAAGTCAAGAAATTCAATAGACGGCTGGGATTCTATATTGAGTATACTTCAAATGCCTGGAGGTATCCCGGTGGCCACAGTGGCTTTAGACGGGGCCAAGAATGCAGGGATCTTAGCTGCTGAGATGATCGGGGCCTTTGATGAAATCATAGGTGAGAATCTTAAAAACTATAAATTGAGCCTCAAAGATAAAGTTCTCCATGCTGCCCGTGAAGTGGAATCAAAAGCGGCCGGGGATCATTCGAAAGAATAAATACAACTCAACCTAGCACTACTTTGCCAGGTTTAAGTCATGGATAATAAGATTTTTATTTTCGGACCTATTGCGAGCGAATTGCAAAGGATGGGGGACCAACCTGCTGTTCTAAATCTATCCAAAACCCATGCCTAAGAGCGCCATTCCTTAACTTTCTAACATCGTCATTCCCTTTCATACCGTCATTCCTTGCGGGCTTGGTGCTGGAATGCGCGTGACAAGGAATCTACGAAGTCGTGTAACGAAAACCCAGTGCATTCGCAAAGAGAACGTTCACGATCAACGACCCAGCAGATTCCGGCTCTCGAATAGCCCTCACA
>JANQLQ010000314.1 GCA_028280565.1 Fulvivirga sp. | reverse complement strand
AAATAGAGGGTTGCCGACTGTTTACTGCCGACTGTCGACTTTGGGAACGAGACCGAAAAAATAGATTGAACGTCAATTGAAATGTGACACGACACTAGGGCTCAATTACCGAAACATGCCGAGGGTCATAAGCTCATTTTGAAACACAGTACCTTTAGTTTCAAAATGAGCTTATCCCATGGCATTCATACACATTAGGTAAATAACCGTTAAACTATTTTTCAGTCCCGTTCTTAAAGTCGGTAGTAAGCAATCGACAGCCCGGTATTTCACCTGGGGTTTCATTGAAAATTCAAGTGGCGTACGGAGGGGAGACATCCAAGAACAGCGCGGCCCATTTGAGGCCTGTGGGTAAGCGGCCTATAGGGGTTGGATAGTGTGTTTAGCGGGGAAAATGGGCTTTGTTCCTGGCGCCCTTTTCTTTTGGTTCGTTTTCTTTTGGACGCGCAAAAGAAAATGAAAACTGGACTTAGGACCACGAAATTCCGCGTGTACTGCTCATTTCAAGGCTTGCACTACCCAAAATATATTAAAAAGATAGCTTAACTTGCCAAAAGTAAACGTTCTACGATCAAAGCTAATTTTAAGGAGCGCCCTTATTATAGGATCAAGGGGCACTAACGAGATCGTCCGGATTACGAATCCTATTGCCTCGATAAATACGCATTACACTGCGCTAAATGCGCATTAGGTGAAAAGGCAAAGAAAATCTATTGCCACTTCTTAATGGCATTAATTCCAGGGTTAACCCCTTGTCCCTACTTTATTGGTTTTCAAAGCCACTTCTTCATTTCCCTTCATAGATAAGAAAAACAAACCGGGCAGTGACGCGAAAGAACTGATAAAAAAGAATACTAATCCTACCGCCACGGCGGCTTCTTGCTGTATCGAAAGGTAGGTAGCTCCAAACATAAAAACGATCTCGCGAAGCCCTAACCCTCCTACGGTGATGGGCAAGACCATAGCTATGGAAGATACCAAAAAAATGATCACGTACGTTACCTGCACGGGGATGGATAATGAAAGCAAGATCGCCACAACGGACAAAACTTGTAAAAGCTGGACAGCAAATGCAAAGAAGTTCATCTTTGAAAATACGGATACGAATTGCCTAAACCAGCGGCCCATGGCTTTGAAAAAGACGATGTACAGGGGGATGATCAACACCACCGACCAAGAAAAATAATGCGGCAGGTTGGCCCATCCAAACATGACCAGCGCAAACATCATGATCATGACCAGTGTCACCAGCGCAGTTAGCCCACTCAACCTATCCAAAAACAAGGCTTTTAAAATATAGCGACTCCGTAACCCAAACTTCTTACGAAAATGATACACTTTGTAAGCGTCCCCTCCTATTCCACCGGGCAGTACCAAATTATAGAACATCCCGAGGTAATAGAGTTTCAAATGATACCCAAAATCAATACCTCTTTTCAGCAAGTTGATCAGTAACATGAGTCGATAAGCGCTGGCGACCTGTGACAGGTTAAAAAAAACGAAGGCAAGCACCAAAAAGGGAAGCTTAGCAGATACTACCACCGTTTTTACCTGTGAAACGTCAATGTTACGGCTTACAAAATAGATGGCCCCCAGCGAGACCAGCACCTTAAATAAGGGCTTCAGCCTCTTCGTTACTGCGTTTTTTTCCAATGAAAATATCTTTTACCAGGTAGGTCTTCTTCTTTTGGGATTCGTAGTACGTGCGCATGATCAGTTCTGCAATGAGTCCAAAAGTGATAAATTGAATGCCCATTAACAACAATACAACGCCCAAAATCAGGATAGGCCGGCCCCATATGTCCTCGCCCATTATTTTTAAGGTGAGGAGGTAGGCATTGATTAGCGCTCCTGCCAATAATGAGAATATGCCGATAGGCCCGAAAAGGTGAATAGGTCTTCGAAAATATTTTTGATAAAAGAGCATGAGGATAAGATCACTCACTACTTTGAAAGTTCGCCCGAGACCATATTTAGAGGTACCGTGTATCCTGGGGTGATGCATCACATCCATCTCCGTGATCCTGGCTCCGTTTAAACGGGCTAGTATCGGAATAAAACGATGCAGCTCGCCATAAAGCCCCAGGTCTTTAGCTACATCTCTCTTGAAAACTTTCAGTGCACAACCATAATCCGAAATATGTACTCCTGAAAGCTTACGGATCAAGCTATTCGCAATTTTGCTGGGGAGCTTTCGCATAATAAACCCATCTTTCCTATTCTTGCGATTCCCTGCCACCAGGTCCCAATCCTCGGCGATCAGCTTTTCTAACATTCGTGGGATATCCTGGGGATCGTTTTGCAGATCGCCGTCCAACGTTACGATATAATCACCACTGGCATGGTCTATCCCTGCGGCCAACGCCGTAGTCTGCCCGTAGTTTTTCTTGAAGATCAATAGCTTTACCCGCTCGGAACCGTATTTTTTGATCTGCTTTACCGTATCATCAGTGGAGCCGTCATCCACTAATATTACCTCGTAACGGATACCTTTTAACGCGGCATAAATGTTTTGAAGAAGAGGCTTGATATTGTCCTGCTCGTTGAGTAAAGTTACGATTACGGAGAGTTCCACGGGTTTAATGATTACAGTAATGGCCGATAGTTAAAGAACGAGAGAAATTGCCATATGGTGGGTTGTAAACTATTATTTAATCGTTAAAATGTGTTTACATTAACTTCATCATAACCTGTCCCTGCGCCATTTGTAGGGGTAACCCTATATTATTTCTAGAGATTCTGCCGATTATCTAAAAGGATTTTTTGGAGGCTGAATTACGTTGATCATTGGAAAAAGTGCCGGCGCTTACCCATCTTTCGGCTTAAGTTGACCGTGGTAAATTCTTTGGACCAGGCTGGAGCTGCAAGGATACTTTCAACACGAGTTTTTGATCGACCCAGCCTGGCAACGCATTGTAAGCCAATCCTTTCCATACCAAAAACGTGGATAAAAGACCGATTACAGCACCGGAAAAAACATCTTTGTAAAAATGCTGTAACAGGTATATCCTTGAAAAAGCCACCAGCAGGGCATATACTAAGAATAATGCGGTCACGGTCCTGTTTTTGGTGATCAAAGAGATCAATAAAGCCAGGGCAAAAGCAGAGGCGGTATGCCCGGAAGGAAAGGACATCCAACCGTGAACGTCCACACCTTGGATAAAATTTAATCCTATATCGGCATCAAAAAAGTTTTTAGGCCTTGGTTGGTGGGGAAACAGGCCATTTTTCGTTATTCCTATGAAAAGAGCGTGAACACCTCCCACTAAGGCAGTAATAATAGCATGTCTAAATTTTACCGCCACCAGGACTAATGTAAAAAACAAAAATATGATGCCGTTCCCAAGGCGAGTAAAGTAGGTAAAGAAAACGTCGAGTACCGGGTGATGCCATCCATTGATGATCAGCACAATATCGCCCTGTTCATGGGCGAGGAAGATTAGGAAAAGAGGTAGAACAACACCGAGTACGGATTGCCAATGGAAGGATTGGAGACGCATCATTTCATACACTTGGGTTTGACGAAAAATAAGGACCGGCTGCTAGACCGGCGTGAGCAAAAACGGGTTAGATAAATGCTTTGCCTTAGAAGTGTTATTGGCAATGACGAGAGAAGTCGCCATAAGGTGGGTCGTGGATCATTATTTTTATATTACCATGTGTTTACAATTTCTTCGCAGAAATTTCACCTGGCGAACCCATGAGAATGGTTAATATTACCCTTTTAAAAAATTTTACCGATGACCACTCGATTTCTTATTGTTGCCGTACTGGCCGCCATTGTCTTTTTTGCAAATATTTGGGGCACCTCTATATACATCCTCGATGAGGCAAAAAATGCTACCTGCGCTAAGGAAATGTACCAGCGGGGCGACCTGGTAGTACCTACTTTCAATGGCAACTTACGTACAGATAAACCCCCCTTACATTATTACTTCATGATGCTTTCCTACCACGCTTTCGGGGAGGTTACCCCTTTTACTGCTCGTTTTTTTTCCTCTTTGATGGGGGTATTTACCGTGCTGGTCACTTTTTATTTTGTGAGAAGGTTCACCAATGAAGGTACCGCATTTTTTACCGGGCTGGTCCTGGTATCATCACTGCTCTTTGCCGCACAATTCCACCTAGCCGTACCTGATCCTTACCTGGTCTTCTTTATGACTACCGGTTGTTTTTTCCTTTTTGCCTTTATCCATGGAGATAGTACCAAAAACCTATACCTCGCTTTTGTTTGTCTTTCGTTAGGGGTATTGACCAAGGGACCCGTGGCCGTGGTACTCCCGGTCCTCGGCGTAATATTGTACCTTTTGCTAGTGGACCGGCATACCCTGCTAAAAAAGGTATGGGAATTAAAGCCCATCGCCGCTTTAGGCATCTTACTTGTGATCGTTTTGCCCTGGTATGTATCTGTATACGGGGCTACGGATGGGAGATGGACAGAAGAATTTTTTCTAAAACATAATGTAGGCCGGTTCACCTCTACCATGGAAGGGCACGGGGGATTTCCACTGGCCGCCCCTGTCATAGCGCTGGCAGCTCTTTTACCGTCCAGCGTTTTTATTATTCAAGCCGTGAAAATGACCTGGCAAACACGCGAAGAAAACCGGTTTCTCCTGTTCGTGCTATGCTATGGAGCGTCTATCTTACTGTTTTTTACCTTTTCCAGGACCATTCTTCCTAACTATATATCACCGTCCCTGCCCTTTTTAGCCATCGTGTTGGGGTACTATTTTGATCAACGGTTGAATACCCAGCAAGCCTTAGCCAAGCCTCTTGCGAGCTTAGTAGTCCTTTTTTTCCTTTGTGTTTTGATGACAGTAGCGGCTTATTTTGGCATTAAACAAGATGACTCTATCAAAGAGTTGAGTCAATTGGCCCTTTATGTAGCCATACTTCCGATGGGTGCCCTGGCTGGCATTGTATATCTCTTTTTGAAAAAGCCTTATATGATCATCTACTCTATTACAGGATCATTCATTATCTTTTTTTTGGTGGTAGCTTTCAGGGTCTTTCCACAGTTAGATCAGAAGAATCCCGTGCATACCAGCCGGGACATCTTTCAAGACTTTAACGGAAAAGTCTGTTACTACGGCCGGTTCAACCCTTCTTTCGTGTTCTATCATACTGGTGGGGTCATTCCCAAAATTGAATCACAGCAACAGCTGGCCGAGGTCACTAATGCTCCCGGGGATCTCTTGATCCTCAGTAGGAAGGATAAAGCGGAAGACTTGTATGCTTATGATCAACTACAGCCTATATTCGAACAGAAGGACCTTTTCGAGGGACACACTACTGTGATCTTTAGAAAGAAGGCTTCGGCTCTGGGGCTTTCTGGGTACCCGGCTGAAGGCGCAGAGACACCTTGAAAACAAGTTTGTGGTCGGTCCAGGAAGGTAACGTTACATAACTTAAACCCCACCAAACGATCAAAGTAGATAAGAAACCGATGACTGCACCTGAAAAAACATCAATATAAAAGTGCTGTAGCAAATAAATCCTAGATACCCCGATCAATAAGGCATAGCCCATGCAAAGCGCAGTAACGATCCTTTTTTTTGCCATCAATGAGACCAATAAAGCTAGGGCAAAAGCAGAAGTGGTATGCCCGGAAGGAAAGGACATCCACCCGTGTACATTCACATTATTGATAAAATGAAGACCGGCTTCTGCATCAAAGAAATTCTTAGGCCTGGGGACATGGGAAAAGAAGCCCTTTTTCATCACCCCGATCAAGAGGGCGTGCACACCACCCACGAGTGCTGTAATGATCGTATACCGGAATTTTACCATCACCAATAACACCGCCAAAAATAAGAACACAATACCATCACCAAGCTGAGTAAGGTATGTAAAGAAAATGTCAAGAGCAGGATGGTGGACCCTGTTTACGGCTAGCACAATATCGCCTTGCTCATGGACAAGAAAGAGTATGAATAAGGGTATGATCACCGCCGCTATGGCATATAATTGATGTTTAGGGAGTTGCATCATGCACTTACATTTTTTTGAAAAGTACAGATCGAATGCAACTCCACCGTAAATCAAAAATCAAGACATTGTGAAAAAATTTGAGATAGAGTGGACCCTTTATGTATTGATTGTTACGAACATTAAGACTGGGTAAAATTTTAATATGTCCGGGATTGACCAGGTTTTGTGTCCAGAATCGAACTCCCCGGCACCGTATACTCCCCCAGGTTGTCTTGTAAAGCCATGGCACTGATCTTGTTACAAAAATATTTTTATAAATCGCACGTTGAGATTTCATGGAAAAGGTCAAAAATTTTTTTTGGTATTGTTCAGGGGCAGATACTCTTTTGTTAAAAGAATGCCCTTCCGAATCAAGTAAGTATGTTGGAATTGGTGCTACCATTTTCTTCACAGGTCTGTTTGCTGCGCTTTCAGCAGGTTATGCATTATTCACCGTATTTGACAATGTATGGTTTGCTATTCCTTTAGGATTGGTATGGGGACTGATGATCTTTAACCTGGATCGGTATATCGTCTCCAGCATGCGCAAAACGGGAAAGCCTCTTAACGAATTAGGCATGGCCTTACCGAGGATCGTGCTGGCTTTACTGATCTCTATCGTTATTGCCAAACCCCTGGAGCTAAAGATCTTCGAAAAAGAGATCAGCGGGGAGCTGACAGTTATGGAACAAGAGCTTTATGCACGTCAAGAGCAGCAGGTTCGAGACCGGTATACCGGCTCCAAAACTACCTTAGCTGCGGACATAGAAAAGTTACGCCAGCAAATTGCGGATAAAACTGTCCTGCGTGATGACCTGACCCGTATCGCCCGGGAAGAGGCCGATGGCACCGGGGGAACAGGCCTTAGAAATGCCGGACCCATTTACCGGATAAAAAAAGCCGATGCCGACCGGGCAGAAGCAGAACTGGAAAAGTTGAAGGCAGACTATGAAATTCTGATCCAAAATAATCTCTCGCAAATCGCCAATTTAGACTCCTTGGCTGCCTTTGACCTGGCTGCCTTGGAAAAGGGAAAAATCGACGGACCTGCCGCACGTATCGATGCACTGGACCGATTGGCAGGAAGCAGCAACTCGATTTGGTGGGCCAATACTTTTATCATTCTATTATTCATAGCAATAGAAACTGCCCCTATTTTTGTAAAACTCATTGCCAATCAAGGTCCCTATGACCACCTCTTGGCTACGACCGAATATCGCTTTGAAACCCGTGCGCTAGAGGATAAAGCCCAGATCCATGCAGAGATAAAGAAACGCAGTGAGGACCTCTCCCCGGTCGAGAAAACCTTTGTTACCGAAACCTTAGATGTAAAGCTGAACGGCACTTAAGATCAGCTTACCTTTGTTTTCCCGGGCGTGACTTTATGCTCAAGTATACCGCTTACATGGACTGTCATCTCCTAAACTGGTCCGTGTTTGTAACGCGGACCTATTGAGCACGATAGGGCACTGACGCCAGCATTTGCAATGCGAGTATCCAACGTACACACTGTATCAAAACGAAAACCTTCCCCCCTATCGTCGTCGTTACAATGCCGAATAATAAGGAGGGGGTTGAATACCCTTATCCCAAAATGAAGTCAATAAATAACAATACGCCCTGTTTGTCGCTCACCACCGGCGGTGATCTCGTACAGGTAAAATCCCGGTCGATACGGAAACAGGGGTATGGAATCTCGTTCTTTGGCCAGCCTCCTCTTAAATAATAACTGGCCCTGTGAATTGAACAAGTGGAATACAATCTCATTACCTTCAAAATCCTTTAGAAAAATATTGAGATCACCCGACTGCTGTGCGGGGACAGGAAATAACACAGCTACCGTCGTCTTCAAGAAAAACACCGTATCATTGGCCGTAAACACCTCTCCTCCTCCCTCAAATCGTATCCTAGCCCGGTAAATGTTTTCTTTATCTTTCGCGTCATTATCTATGTAAGATAGGGTAGTGCTGACGGGCCTGCTCACCGTAAAAATATCGGAGAAATCATCTCCTTCAAAGCGTTGGAACGTGACATCGCGTACGCGGTAGGTAGTGCCTATATCAAGCGATAAGTCGGCGCCTACCCCTGGGGCCAGGTTAGCAAAAAAATTGATGATATAACAGCCTACTCCTTGATCTGTATAGTCAAAAGTAAGGTTTCGCAGACCAGGCTTTTCTTCGAAGAAAGGTGTTACCGTAAAAAGTGCCTGGGGAAACCCAGCCTTGCTTAAAACCACCGCAGTATCACTCACTTGGAGCAGATCTTCAAGATACCTCGACCCGGGGCTACTGATCACGTAGCTTGTAGCTTCTTCGAGCCTGGGCCACGTTAACATGAGCGAGTCCGCACAGTTGAACCCAACACGGGCTCTTAGCGGGCGCGAGATCACAAAATCGTCCGTTTCAAAGGTTTGATCGCCGATGATCATCCTTGCTTTAGCCAACCCGTACACGTCCGGGGGTGACCAGGAATAGTAGTTTTTTACCAGGTCGACCTGGTCATCTATTGATATCCATTGTGTGCCCCCGTCAAATGAATAATCCAACCTGCCGGCACTCCCGGTAAAAGTATTCGTCCAGCGAAAAAAAGACTGGAATTCACCATCCTGCGGAAGGTTATCACTGCCCGTAGGAAAGGTCCAAGTAAACTGGTCTTCAAGATCCCACTGGTACGCAATGTAAAATTCCTGTGAGGGCAAGGCAATGTCAAAACCCTTCACCTCGATGACATAATTTCCTTCTTCCGGGTTTTCTATGGTCACTTGTTCGATATTGTTGAAGCGATCAACTTTTCTACGGGGCAATAAGTTTAAAGAATCTACGTGCGGATAAGCATTTAATACCCAGGGCAAGTAGGTGATGTTGGTCGAGGTATGGGTCACCGTCATGTCTAGATCATGGACCAGGGCTTTGTGGGTGTTGACCTCGGCGGCAGGATCATTCCACACTATGGTCACCTTGAGATCTTTGGCATTTGGCGGCAAGGTAATGTTAAACCGTTGTCTTTCTCCCTGTACAATTACCCCGCTGAACATCCTATTTTCCAAGATAGTTTGGAGCGCTCTAAAGCTGTTTACATTGCCATAGCCTGCATAATAGTCTACTCCTTTTGGTCCAATATCATCGGCCGAATTGACCAGGATACTTTTGAGCAATGCCGAAGGGGGTAGCACATTATGACGCTCTTCATAGGCCTGCTGGAGCAGCAATGCTATTCCCGAAACCACCGCTGCCGAGGAGGAAGACCCCGTCAGGCTATAGGCCGCCAGCTCGGGTTTGATCCGTCCATCATAGGCAGGTCCTTTGGAAATGGCGGCCGGCACGGCTAATACAGTATCCACCCCTCCAACGGTCAATAGATTTTTAGCCATTTTGAAATTACCGGTGAGGTTAGCAAAGTTCTCCACCCCGGCGTAAGGTCCCACTGCAGGGGTTAAACTGCCACTATTGCCTGCCGAAAAGACGTGCAATAAGTTGGGATTGGCATTTGCGCTTTCATCGTAAGCCCGGGCAGAGGCACCGTAAAAATTTTCTGGCAGTGTCCCATAAGAGTGGTTCTGTACCGTTACATCCAGGTTGGCATAGTCCTCATCATCGTCTGGCAGCGTATTTTCGAAATCAGAAGAAGTTAATAAAGCCCCCCAAGCAACCCCTCGCCCTTGAAAAGAAGAATTACCTCCACCAGCCACAATGGTGGCCATTTCCGTGGCATGATTGGTGACCTGGTCAGAACTTATAGTATTTGGCACGTGTCTCCCATTAAAGTCGATATCCGTTACATCATATTGCTGTTCCTTAATGGATACGGTCAGTCCTTCCCCATTCAGGCCAGGCAAGGTATCCCTTATTTGGTTGATATGATTTACATTGTAATTAAAATCACGCAATGGGGCCTCTTCATGGGGCTCCACACTACCCAGGTCCACAGACCGTACACTGGAAAGGGCCAATAGTTGTTCAAAAGTAGAAGGCTCTTCCAAGCGTAACAATACGATGTTATTGTACCTCCCTTGGATCTCAAGACCTAACCCAAATTGGGTGACCTCATGTAAGAAACTATCGTAATTGTCTATTGTAATATTCAGATATCCTATTATTTTAAGCCCCGCTGACCACTGCTCAAAGAGTTGCTCCTCCAGTTTCCAAAAATCGTTCACCGGGTAAAAATCTTCTAAGTTGGCTTGTAGGGCTTCTACACTAGGTTTTACGATGTAATGATCTTTATCGAGAGGTCTGAGTATTTTAATGCCCATCTTTTGCAAATGATCACGTGTACCTTGGTACTTCAACAGGTAAGGCCTGGACTTACCCTCCCCCACCCTGGCATTTACGCCAAATGTATCTTTTTTAATGAATCGGGCCCATTTCTGCTGGGCATACATCATCCCAGGTCTTCCAACGAGATAAGACAAAAAAATTATTACAACTACACAACGCATCCGGTATAGAAAATCAGTTTGGGTTTAGGTCATGACCTAATGAACTATGTCTTCTCCTCAAAAATTCCAATTAATATTTTTTTGTTCAAGCATTACGACACCTTAGAGCAAGACATGTAATAAAAGTCACGATATTAAATTTTTTTTGAAAAATGACCAGCATATATTGAGCCGTCATCAGTAGTGACTTCAACCTAAACCCAAATTTAAAATGCAGAATGTAAATCTGAGGCTAACATCCTTGTTAGCGTCTATGGTCTTATGTGGCATTTTCGTTTCGTGTAATAACGAGGAGAATATAAGTCCCGGCGATGAGGCCATAATCACGGAAGAAGTAAAGGCCCAGTTCACCTCACTTGGATTCGATGTAAGTGATCTAACCACCACTACCGGAAGAGAAATGCTGGATCCGGCAGAAGAAAGTGGTTTATACCTCTTAGAAGGTGACTTGGTAGTAAGCAAAAGTGACTTGCAAAACATGCTTGCAGGAGATTATGTAGAAGGAGAGCCTAAATTGGAACAATATCGTACGACTAATTTGGTCAGTCAAGGCCGTACGATCAATGTGATCGGTTATACCGGTAACAATGCCAACGGGCTGGACGCCACCACGCAGACCGCCTTACGGTGGGCTGTGGACAACTACAACGCCTTGAACATCAACTTAAATTTCACGCTTACTTTTGGCACTAACTTCTCGCCTTTCGATATCGTAGTATATCGTGTGAATGGTTCCGGTGGAGGATCGGCAGGCTTCCCTAGTGGTGGCGCACCTTTCAAATGGGTGCAGATCCAGTCCGGAACAAGCAATTTCGGAACAAATGTAGTAGAACACGTGATCACTCATGAAATAGGGCACTGTGTAGGTTTACGCCATACCGACTATTTCAATCGATCGATTTCGTGTGGAACCGGGGGTAATGAGGGCAGCGGTGGCGTAGGTGCCATCCACATCCCAGGCACCCCTACAACGGCAGACCTCAACTCTGTAATGCTCGCTTGTTTTAGTACAAATGAAGACGGTGAGTTCGGACCTTTCGATAGGGTCGGCCTCGAATTTTTGTACTAGACAATGCAAGTTATACTTCTTTAAAAAGTAATGTATTAAACTAAACAAGCGTTGCTACTGACGGCAAGCCGGGTATAGCCCGGCTTTTTTTATTTTGAATGACAAACATTTTACACCATTTAGATAAGGCTAAGCGCCAGGTCATTTTCAGGCATTAACCCCTAATGAATAATGAAAGCTAGGGATAAAGTCACTATAATCTACGAAAAGTCTACATATCTCTTCATGTGCTCAAAAATTTGATAGATTTGGCATAGCAACTTCAAACAACTGACAATCATTATGGCAAAACTACGTTTCGACGCTTTGGACCAGGCCAATAACCGCCCCAGTGTTAAAGTAGAAGCTCCTGGCAAAATTTCAGAGTACTTTGGCCAAGACGTTTTCGACCTTAAAAGAATGCAGGCCCTCTTATCGCCGGATATATATAAAAAAGTAAAGCAAGCAATAAATGAAGGGCTCAAGATAGACCTGGAAACTGCTGACGCCATAGCTTCGGCAGTAAAGTCTTGGGCTATGTCCAAGGGCGCTACTCATTTCACACATTGGTTCCAACCAATGACCGGCGCTACAGCTGAAAAGCATGATACGTTCTTTGATTATATCACGGGATTGGAAAGGTTCAAGGGAAGTGAATTAGTACAACAAGAGCCAGATGCTTCCTCCTTCCCAAGCGGGGGCATAAGGAGTACCTTCGAGGCCCGCGGATACACCGCTTGGGATCCCAGTTCACCAATCTTTGTTTATGGGGTCACATTGTGCATCCCTACAGTTTTTGTCTCCTACACCGGTGAGGCGCTCGACAACAAGGCTCCACTCCTCAAGGCGGTAGAAGCCGTAGACCAAGCCGCTACCCGCGTGTGCCAGCTTTTTGACCGGAAGGTGACCAGGGTAAAGCCGTTTTTAGGGTGTGAGCAGGAGTATTTTGTAATCGATAAGTCATTATACAACAGCAGGCCAGACCTAGTGATGGCAGGCCGCACTGTTTTCGGACATAATCCCGCTCGCGGTCAGCAGTTAGACGATCACTATTTTGGTTCGATCCCCCCTAGGATCTATGATTTCATGAAAGACTTCGAGATCGAGTTGCTTAAATTGGGCATACCGGTAAGCACCCGTCATAACGAGGTGGCTCCCAGCCAATTCGAAGTGGCTCCTGCATTTGAAGAGATCAACGTAGCTACGGACCACAACCAGTTGTTAATGGACGTAATGAACAAAGTGGCTGAACGACATGACCTTCGTGTACTTTTCCACGAAAAACCCTTTGCCGAACTGAACGGTACCGGCAAGCATAATAACTGGTCGCTGATCACTAATACGGGGGTAAACTTATTCCAACCTAGCTCGAGTGCCAGGGAAAACCTCGTCTTCCTGGTGTTCTTGGTCAACACGATCAAAGCGGTTTATCATTATGCCGATTTACTCAGGGCAAGTATTGCTTCGGCGGGTAATGATCACCGGTTAGGAGCCAATGAGGCTCCACCCGCTATTATGTCCGTATTCATCGGTTCACAGCTCACCGCCGTATTAGATGAACTTGAGAAAAAAGGCAATATCAAGCTAGAGAAAGGGGACAACATGTACATGAAACTTGGGATCGATAAGATCCCACCGATCATTTTGGACAATACGGACCGTAACCGCACATCGCCGTTCGCTTTCACAGGCAATAAGTTCGAATTCCGCGCCGTGGGTGGCAGCGCAAATACGGCCGCTCCTATGACCATACTCAATCTCATCGTGGCTGAACAGCTAACACAGTTTTACAATGACGTTCAAAAAGAAATAGGAAAAGGCGCTGAGAAGAAGATCGCCGTGGTCAACGTATTGAGGAAGTACATCAAGGATTCGAAAAAAGTGCGTTTCGAAGGGGACGGCTATTCAGACGAATGGGTAACAGAAGCAGAAAAAAGAGGGCTGACCAACATAAAGGACACCCCGAGGGCCTTGGATGCGTACCTAAAGGATGTGTCCCGGAAATTGTTTAAAAAACACAAGGTGTTAAATGATATAGAGCTAGAAGCCCGGAACGAGATCAGTTGGGAATCTTATATTATGAAGATCCAGATCGAATCGCGGGTAATGGGAGACCTGGTATTGAATCACGTGATCCCCACGGCTATTGTGTACCAAAATAAGCTCATTACCAATGCAAAAGGGTTGCAAGAGCTTAACATCAATAACAAGGAGATCTTAGAAAATATCAACAAGATCTCGAATTATATCGAGGTACTCAACAGGGGGGTACACGACATGGTCGAGGAGCGTAAAAGAGTAAACAAGATCGCCGATAGCCGGGAAAGAGCTATCGCCTACTGCGATGAGGTCAAAGGTAAGTATTTCGAAAAGATCCGCTATGCGGTTGATAAATTGGAGCTGTTGGTAGACGATGAAGATTGGCCGCTGGTAAAATACCGTGAAATGCTGTTTTTGAGGTAGGGTTAGGTTAATACGCTGAACTCGATAATCGTTTCTTGAGATGATGTTATCCCGGGTTATTTTGCCTGGCAAGCTCGGTGAAAATTAGTGCATTAGTGCCTTGGCGGCGAGGCTTTTCATGCCGCCAAGGCTCTATCCCTCCAAGAATCACAAAAAGATATTGTATTAGTTTAACCCCGGCATATTTCTATATCGATCTGTACGTTAACACATCGTTACCCTTAACCTGTTTGAATATTTTATCCTAACTAAAATTAAGTAATTGAAAATAGGCTGGACGGTCTTCACCGCTGTTTAAGCCTCCAAAGCAAGTTCTTCAACCGGCTCAAAAGCAGGATAACGAGCGCCAACCAAGGCAGGCCATGTAGCAAAAGATCCAAGTAGTCGAGGGGAGTCATCCCTATCCCTCCTCCTAATAACCAGCGTATCTTCCCTACCAAGTGTGGCTCCGGGGTAAAAGGCGCCAGGCCTAAGGTGAGGCACATGGCCACGGTCAAAATCAATGCTACTTTGAAATTAGTGAAGATCATTACTTCAAGACTAGGATAATTTACAGTATATGAGCAGAACAATGTGCCGGGTTAGTGTTACCTGACCCATTTATTTAAGGCAAGTGCGTACCATTAACCTAAAGGGGGACCAACCGCGCAGTGGATTGCCACTTTAAGAATAAGAGGTATGATAGGTACGGCTGGTTTTTTTACGCCAATGTGGAATTCCACGCTTGAATACCCCCTTCGAGGTTATACAAGTTGGAAAACCCCTTTGATGCCATAAAGTCACAGGCAGAAGCACTTCTGCCACCACTTCTGCAATGCACCAAGTAGGTTTTGGACGGGTCTAGCGTCTCCACCTCATCTTTAAAAGACGGGTCCATAAAGTTGATGAGCACCGCCCCGGGGATAGTACCTTCGGCTTCCTCTCCCGGTGTCCTAACATCCAGCACTACGGTGTTTTCATCTTCCATCAGCTCTTTGAACTTCTCTACGGGTATGTTTTGGTAATTCATAGTTTATAGTTATCTACTCTTGGTCATCTACGCTAGCATTACTACAGCTTATTAAAGAGCCTAAGCTCATAATTAACAAGATAAATATAGAACAGCCAAGATCACCTGTTTGTAACAATTGTCACCAACTTCTTTAAAAAATAAGCTCTCGTACAAGAACATACACCGACATGGCCAGCACAAACCACCCAAAACCTGACCTTAGCTTATGTGAAGGCACAAATTTACCTACAAAAGCACCCAAAAAGATCCCAGCTACCGCCACTCCTGTGAACGTACTCAAAAACGCCCAATCGATGGGCTGATTCCCAATGTCCCCTATAAACCCGATCAATGATTTAGCGGCTATGATCAGCAGGGAGGTGCCAATAGCCAGCTTCATCGGTAATTTTACCAACAATACCAGCGCAGGTATGATCAAAAACCCACCCCCGGCACCTACAAACCCAGTGAGTACCCCTACCACCACACCTTCCACCATGATCAATGGAAAATTAAAAACAGGCTCGGTTTGACCAGGTTCATTCTCAGTATGCCTCGACGCCGAACGTATCATGGAAACCGAGGCTCCTAGCATGATCAATGCAAAAAATATCATCACCCCAATATCTTTGCTTAGCGTGAAGTTACCCATGGTAAAGATCACCCCCGGGATAGCCGGAACTATGAACTTCCGGGTGGCATACACCGCTAAAAAAGAAGGCACAGCGAATATTATCGCCGTTTTATAGCTCAATAAGCCTTTTTTCATATAACTCAAGGCGCCTACCAGGGCTGAAGTACCGACTATGAATAACGAATAGGCCGTCGATAATACGGGATTGATTCCTAACACATAGACGAGTGCTGGTACCGTAAGGATGGATCCGCCCCCGCCAATAAGTCCTAATGTAAAACCAATGACTACCGCAGAAGCGTAGCCCCATATTTCATTCATAGTAGGTAAGAATTTCCCAGGTACTAAAGTAAAGGTTTACTAGGAAGATAAAAGTGATGAGTGTTACATAGAAAGTAGTTTAGTATTGTCAGTCTCCTTCTATATGGCCACACCTAGCTTCAAATGACGTATCGGGTAGAGGATGAGCTATGTTCGAGGTATTGATCAGTCGGCAGTTGGCAAAGGGCAGTAGGCAAAAAAACAGAAGATTGCCGATTGCTCTTTGCCAACTGCTGACTTTAAGAAGGGCATTATTGAAAATTCAAGTGGCGTATCGAGGGGAGACATCCAGGAACAGCGCTGCACATTTGAGGCCTGTGGGTGAGCGGCCTGTAGGGGTCGGATAGTGCGTTTCGAGGGGAAAATGGGCTTGGTTGCTGGCGCCCTTTTCTTTTGTTTCGTTTTCTTTTGGGCGCGCAAAAGAAAATGAA